>JBEKYH010000380.1:0-5176 GCA_049511115.1 Tepidisphaeraceae bacterium
GCCCCGTCGCCTGCTGCGCCGCAGCCGTGAACGGCTGCTGGCACTGGTTCTGGCAAAAGTTCAGTTGCGCGGGAGTGGCCACCGTCACCTGAATCACGCCGTTGGTGAGCTGGCGCGGGGCCATCTGGTCGAACCAGACGCGGTGAAGCGTCGGGTGCCCGACGCGGACAATCTGCAAAATGCGATCCCACACCGCTGGATCGACAGGCGTGGGTTCCAGCGGGCGGCGAGCGGGGTTCTCCCGAGCGGGTGTCTCCCTGGTCACCGTCGCGCGGGCCGCGGGCGAATGAATGGTCTGCATGGTCAGTTAAGCTCAGCTAAATATTTTGGACTTCTTTTCGTTTCATTACGTTTCCGTCAACCGTTCGGCGAAAGGGGCGGATTGTACACATTGGACGGGGTCAGTGGGCAAAAAAATTCGCGGAGCAACATCCCTGCGCCTGCGCCAACTTTTTTTCCCGGCGCAAATCCCTATCCGCAATACGTCTGCGCGAAGAAGGGAGCTTGTTGATAAGAAAAAAATTCTCAATCCACAGCCGCGCCGCGCGCCGGCGCCTTCATCCCCAACTCCGCCATGACCTTCTTTAAATCGCTCCAGACCGCGGCGCGATTCTCCGGCGTGTACGAGCGCAGCAGATAAGACGGGTGATACGTGGGCATGAGCTTGATTCCCCGCCATTGCTGCCAGATTCCCCGCAGGCGGCCCATGGTGCTGCTGGTATTCAGCATGTATTTAGCTGACGACAGGCCGAGCGTCACGATGACTCGGGGCCGGACGATTTCGATTTGGCGCAGAAGGTACGGCGTGCACGCGCCTACCTCGTCGGGCGCGGGCACGCGATTGCCCGGCGGCCGGCATTTGACGACGTTGCCGATGTAAACCTGCTCGCGCCGCAGGCCCATCCCGACGATCATTTTGTCGAGCAAAACCCCGGCCCGCCCCACAAACGGCCGGCCCTGCAAATCTTCGTCTTCGCCAGGGCCTTCACCAATGAAGAAGATCGCCGCATCCACATCCCCTTCCCCAAACACCGTATTATTGCGCGTCCGGCACAGCACACATCGCGTGCACGGTTTTACCTCGGATGTATCGATCACGGCCAGACGCGCGATTTTCTCTTCTCGCGACAGGACTGGCAATTTCAAGAGATCGGGACCGCCAGGCAAGATCCCCGCATCCGGAGTTTCAAAAAGCGCCGGACCAATCGAAGGCGCTACTGGAACCGCTACCGCCGCCGCAGGTCGAGGCTTGTCTGGTCCCCTCTCCATGCCCGCCGTGAGCGACGTCGAACGGTACTCAGGGAGAGGGTTAGGGTGAGGGTCGCGTTTTTGAATAGGGATAGCCGCTCTCCGTTCCGAAGAACCCTCACCCCCGACCTGTCCCTGAGCACTTGGAGAGGGAACCGGAGGCCTCCGCACCGAATGCAGGCCCATGGCCCGTTCAGCCTGCAGCCAAAGCCTTACCCTCGGTCTTAATTGCGGCTGGCTCATCGCTTCTCATTCCGCCCGGCGGCAAAAACCGCCGCCACGTCGGCGGTGAACCCTTCGAGCAACGCGGATTGCACTTCGCCACTCGCGGTTGCCGCCGAATGCGTCACATACTCGCCATTTTCAAGACGAAGCACCTCAACCGCTTGACGGCGGGGATGAATAATCCAATATTCACGAATCCCCGCTCCCGCATACAACCGCCGCTTGACCACCAAATCGCGGCCCGGCTCATCCTCGCTGACGACCTCCATCACCAAATCTGCGCCGTTCCAATACCGATTGTCCTGTAGCGCGGCATTCGGTTGGAACATAAACACCACGTCCGGCTCGCGGAAATGCCCATCAGCAAGCCTGATCCGCACCGGCGCCATCAAGGCTTCGCCGGTTCCCATCGGCTCGATGAAAGCTTTCAGCAGACTCACCAGAAACCACACGATGCGCTGGTGCTCAATCGTCGGCATCGGCAGTACCTCGATTTGTCCGTTGAGAAACTCCGCCAGGCGATTGGTGTGATCTGTAAAAAGCAGGTAGTCGCTCTCGGCTAAATGCCCTTGATTGGGAAAGAGTCGGGAGATGTCGCTGGGGGCCATCGCCATCGTGTTGCCTTGTGACGGCGAATTATATCCAAGAGATCACTTACGTCCGATAGAAATCGGCCGGTTCGTGAATTTCCGTTTGGGAAATCTGGGCTACTTAAGCCAACTGCAATTCCGCCTGAGCGGCGATGAATTGAGCCAGGGCGTAGACGGCGGCTTCGCGTTCGCAGGAGCCGACTACCGTGCCATGGCGTTCGTCGGCGGCATGGGAGGGGTCGAGGTCTTCGCCGACCGGACACCACGTCGCCTGGTAACAGTTGAACATCAAGTTGGGCTTGATGGAGAGCCGCAATCCGGCCTTGCCGAAATGGCCTTGGACGGTAAAGAGCGTCGGATAGCGGCGGCCGTCGCCAAGCCGCTCCAGTTCAGTGCCGGTCTCCGAAGGAACCCATCCCACCTCGTAAAGGCGGTCGACCGCATAATCGAGATTCATATCCGACTCCTCTCTAACCACTGTTGCCGCAGTGCGAAAAATAAATTTTTCCGATACTTGCCCCGGACGGCGACAACGTGGACAATCATCTTATCCGACTAATCGGTCCGCTGCCAACAAAATTGAACTTTTTCCACATCGGCCTTCGCAGCGGAGACGTACAATTCGGCAAGATGGATGCAATTCTGGATTTTTTTTGATCGCCGGACAGTTACAGGAGCGGGAGAAAGAAACGATTGTTCATGAGCGACCGGCCCGATAACCAGGCTTTGCCGTCTGATACCCCACGTTTGCAATCGCCTCGCATGCGCCATCGCGCAAGAAACCATCAATCCGCGCACGCCGAAGAGGCCGGCGAGGAAACCCAGACCATTGACCACCCGCTCGTCCCGCGCGGCAAGGCGGATGTGGTAGTCACCACCGACGCCCTCCAGCAGCTTTGCAATTCATTGCGGGCCGCCGCCAGCTTCGCCTATGACAGCGAGTTTATCGGGGAGCAGAGCTATATCCCCAAGCTCTGCCTGATTCAGGTTGCTTCCCCGACCCAGGTGACTCTCATCGACCCATTGGCCGGCCTCGATCTGACCCCCTTCTGGCGCCTCATCTGCGATGCATCGGTCGAAAAGATCGTGCATGCCGGCCAGCAGGACGTCGAGCCGGTCTTCCGCCTTGTCGGCGCGCCGCCGGCAAACATTTTTGATACCCAAATCGCCGCTGGGTTCATCGGCCTCCCCTATCCCCTTTCGCTCCTGCGCCTGGTTCACGAACTCGTCGGCGTGCGCCTGGGCAAGGGGCTCACCTTCACGAGCTGGGATCAGCGCCCCCTCTCGAGCCAGCAACTTCGCTACGCCGCCGATGACGTGCGTTATCTTCCCGCCGCGCGCGCCGAACTGCGTCGGCGACTGGAAGCCTCCGGACATGCCGCCTGGGCCGCCGAGGAATGCGGCCACTTGTGCCGCGGCAGCCCCAGCCGCTTTGATCCCGATGAATCCTTCCTGAAAATCCGCGGCGCCGCCGGAATGGAAGCGCGCAACCTGGCGGTCCTGAGAGAGCTCGCCATCTGGCGCGATAGCGCCGCGCGGGCGGCCGATGTTCCGCCGCGAACGTTTTTGCGTGATGAAGTCTTGGTGGGCCTGGCGAAATCGCCCGCGACCAGCGCCGAGCGGCTGTCGCGCGTTCGCGGCCTGCCCCGGTCAGTTGAATCCGAACACGGCGCGCAGATCGTCGGCGCGACGCAAAAGGCCCTGTCCCTCCCCCGCGATCAGTGGCCGCAAGCCGCGCAATTTGAACCCACCCCCCGCGAGAAATTCCAATGCGACGCCCTTTGGGCCGCCGCTCAGCACGCCTGCTTTGGAAAACAGATCGACCCTAACCTGGTCGCCAGCCGCCAGGATATCACTGACCTCCGCCGGGCCGTGATCGCCGGTGAAGATTTGAATGAACATCGCCTCATGCAAGGCTGGCGCCGCGCCGCCGTGGGCGAGAAACTCGCGGAATGGGCCAGGGAACAGGCTTAAGCGAACCGACGAAGCGGCGCCAAATGCGGCGGAGCCTATCGCCATGGCGGCCTTGGAACCGATAATTCCGGCAGGCTTCTTGCCGTGGTATAATCCGTGGAAGATCGACGGATCCCGATAAATCCAGCTTGTTACATTCCTCCGACTCTGTATACTACTCGCCCCCTTGCCCTTCTTCGCAAATCCCGTCGATTTGCCAGGCCAGGGTTGGCTGAACATGCCTCAAAACCACGTTCAGCCGGTCGAGCGCGTAAGACGTATAGCCAAAGAAAATTTGGCGTCCGCCGCGCCTGTTTTGAGACGCCCAATTCGGGCGTGGAAAGTGAAGTCCCATGGGCCGTTATCTAGGTCCCAAGGTAAAGCTGTCTCGTCGCGTCGGCGTTCCCATTGCCGACATCCCCAAGCACACGGCCAAGGAACTCGAGCTTCCCGGCATGCACGGCTATCGCGGCCGGCGCAATACCGAATATGGCGTGCGCCTCAACGAAAAGCAGAAGCTCCGTTTTCATTACGGAATGCTCGAGCGCCAGTTCCGCCGCTTCCTGGACCATGCCAAAAAGTCCAAGGGCAACACGGCCAATTCGCTGATGCAGTTGCTTGAGCGTCGTCTGGACAACGTCGTCCGCCGCCTCGGCGTGGCCCGCACCATCTGGGCCGCCCGCCAGCTCGTTGCGCATGGTCATGTCGTCGTGGATGGCCACAAGACCGATATCCCCAGCTACCTGGTCGAGCCGGGCCAGACGATCACCTTTAAGGAAAGCATTCAGAAGGTATTGCGCGAGAACATGGAACAGAACGCCGGCCACAACGTCCCCAACTGGCTGGAATGGCAGCCGGTGCAGATGATCGCCAAGATCAACGCCCTGCCGGTGCTCGAGGACGTGCCTTTTGAGGTAAACCTCAATCTGATCATCGAATTTTATCGTTAATAGTATTGTGCCTTGGTTATCGGACGTTTGCGAAAATCATGGAGCCCAGGGAGCAGGACGCCCCTGGGCTTTATTGTTTTTATCCGGCTCCTGACGAAAGGGCTGGTCTATCAAGTTAGCCAAACCATGCGACGATGGATGAATAGTTGGTTAAATGGAGAAAATGGATAAGACGGTTAAAATTTACCGGCTCCGCATCTGTGACCTGGA
>JBEKYH010000381.1:0-5152 GCA_049511115.1 Tepidisphaeraceae bacterium
CCGTCGCCCCAGTGGCGCACGTTATGGCGCGATCCGAGTCCCTCCATCGGCCCCAGGTGATAAACATCCACTTCCTGGGTCTGCCGCGTCATCGCCTCGGCCATGCGATAAATATCCGCCCGGCCGGTGCGCAAAAAGCTGTACCAGAGCCACAGGTTGGGCATCAATTCCGTATTCGCCCAGGCCTGGCCACCCACATCGTAGCGCCATTCGTGGCGCATGGGGTCGTAGGTGTGAATCACATCGCCGAAATCCCAGAAGCCATACCAATGGCGCTGCTCGACCTGGCCCTGGTAAAAGGCGATGGCCTTGTCGAGCTCATCTTCGACCCAGCTTTGCATCGGCGTCGAGCGATTGGGCAGACTCCACAATCCAAACACCGGCAGCGAGTGGTAATACTCCGGCGAGCACACCAACAGCGGAAGTTGCTGATCCGCCTGGGCCGCGTGGAAAAGATCGGCGTCCGACGGCACCTGATCGTACGGCCGGATCATCAGGACGGACGTGCGCCCAATGCCCGTCGCGGTGCTCATTCCCGGCTGCACGTCTTCGTAGCTGGCCTCCAGGCCGTTGGCTTTGATGTCGTAGTGGCGCAAGTCCATCGCGGGACTTTCCGGCGACCAGAGCCACATCGTCAGTTGTGCTTCCTTTTCCGTCGCCCCTTCGATTTCCATCTCCGTCGGCGAAAGCTGCCAGAAGTTTTGCAGGCTCAGGGCCAGGCCGCCGCTGACATCCCCGAAGAATGCCAGGCCCTCTGATCGATGTCCCGCGGTAATGTTGATCCAGGCGCTCTTGGGATTGGTGCGCTTTTGAATGACAAAGCCGCCGTCGTTGGCCTGCGTGAGCTTAAACGCATCCCAAGTGGCCATTTCGCCGACGGTCGCGCCGCTCCGCATCTGGTTGAACTGGGCGAGATTCGGGATGCGCTTGCCGGCCACCTGCAGGGCGTAAAGCTGGTCGGAAGGATCGCGCCGCCCCACCATCCAGCGCACCGGCTCAGCCAGCATCCCCGTGTCACCCGCGAGGCGGACGTGGCGATTCTGGAATTCCTCGCGCAGCGGCACGCCAAAGCGCACGCCCAGGCTATGAATGAAATCTTTTTCCTGGTCGCCGTCGAAGATGAAGGTGTGCACCATTTTGATCGAGTCGGCGCCCGCAAAAAAATAAAGGCGGACGATGAAGGGCAGAAATGCCCGATCGCCGCTCAATGATTTGTGCATTCCCGTGATCTTCACCACGGCCCGCACCGGCCCGGTCTGCTCCACGGTTACCGCGTCAATCCGGCTCGCATAATCCTCGTAGCGCAGGACATTTTGCGAATCGAGCTGCGAGCGGTCTTCGAGGCTGCAAACCAGTTCGCCATGCTCGGCGACAACGTGGCCGCCCAATGAAATGGAATCGATCAAATCCCGCCCAGTCTTGCCGACGCGGCAGACCAGCGAGCCGCTGGTGATGGTGATGGCCTGATCATCCTGGGAAACCTGGATGGGTGATGCCGGCGCAACCGCCGCCCCCGCGGACAAAGTCAGCGGCCCGGCGACATTGTCCGAAGCGGCAATCGCGTTGCCCGTCCACTTCACCGATCCATCCGGCCACCAGGCCGTAACCCAGGTCTGCAGCGGCACCGATTTTCCCGCGGCGTCGGCCAGCGCAAACGTGGTCTGCTTGCTCACCGCACCCTGCGGCCACGGAACGCCCCAGCTCACGCCCTCGTTGACGGGCGGAACCAATTTATCGAGCCAATTGAGCGTGACGCTCTGCACGTCGCCCAGCGCCGCGCGAAGCGGCGAGACAGCGATGCACAACAGAACAAACCCGGCCAGACGAATGCGCGATGGGTTCACTTTTTGATCCTCAAAAGATGAGATGAACGCTGAGGCGCAAAGAACGCGAAGAAATTCAAAATCAATGATCCACCACCCGCTCGGCTGCGCCTCGCTTGAGGACACAGAGGACACAGAGGTAAACCAGAATTCCAATTGAATTTGATTTGTCTTTCCTCTGTGTCCTCCGTGTCCTCTGTGGTGAATCTTGCATTTCTT
Organism: Tepidisphaeraceae bacterium; assembly: GCA_049511115.1. Lineage (GTDB taxonomy): Bacteria > Planctomycetota > Phycisphaerae > Tepidisphaerales > Tepidisphaeraceae > JBEKYH01. Next base: position 2,043 of record JBEKYH010000381.1, read on the forward strand.
GGCGTTTAACTCTTTGAATTGTCTTCTCGGCGTCTCTGTGTCTCGGCGTTCATTTCTCTGCCCCTTACCTCACTTGCAACGTGCTTCCGTCGAAAACAATTCCCAGCGGGTGCAATTCCACCGCCTTTCGCCCACCGCGGCCCCGGACCATGCCGGCGACCCAGGCGGACAGGCCGCAGTCGCGGGCGGCGGCCATTGTGCCGGCCACGTCCGCCGGCGTGACGTACGCCGCGAATCCGGCACCCATGTTGAATGTCGCGTAGGCTTCCTCCTCGGTGACCGGCCCGTACTTGCGGATGAAGCGGAAAATCTCCGGCGGGTGGCCGATGTCGGTGATTTCGTAAACGAACGGCTCAGGCAGCCGCATCAGTTTGCGCCAGCCGTGGCCGGTAACGTGAACGGCGTATTTCAGGGCGATCCCCGCATTCTGGCAGGCGGCGATGAATGGCACATAAATCACGCTCGGCTCCAGCAACGCCTGCCCATAGGGGCGGCCGTCATCGAGCTCGCTCGCGTACCCGTCGGGCAACTGATCCGCGATGGCGCGGCACAGGGTCAGCCCGTTGGCGTGAACGCCGCTGCTGGCCAGGAGGATGATGACATCACCGTCGCAGACATCGCCGGTGATGCGCAGATGCTTGGGTCGGATGCGCCCCATCGCCGACCCGGCCAGCACGATCGACTGCGGCTGGACGATGCCGCGCAGAGCCGGCGTCTCTCCGCCGCCCCAAACCGCGCCGGACAACTCGCACCCGCGCGCAAATCCCGCTGCCAGATCAACGCGGCGTTTTTCATCCGCGAACCAGCTCGAATCCCCCACCGCCGCGTGCATGGCCACCGAGATCGGCAGCGCCCCGCAGGTGATCATGTCATTGACGATCGCCGCAACCGTGTCGATACCGATCTGTTTGTAAAAGCTCTGGCCGGTCTGCTCATATACCGCGTCGGCCACCAGGTTCTTAGTCCCCAGCCCCTCCTCGACGTGCGCCAGGTATTCATCCGGCGTTTCAATCAGATAGGCACTATCCCCGCGCGAGCCGGTGGCTTCGGTGAGACCGTGATGGACAAGCTGGCTGATGGTCCCCGCCGCCGCGCGCTGGCAGAGCCGCTTGAAGGCATCCAGCGTGTCATATTTTACGCCGGCCGCGTCATAGCTCAGGACAGCCATGCGGATGTTGTAGGACAAGGGGGGCGAGGGGTCAAATGCGCACGCGGGTACGCGGGCAAGGACCCAGGGCCGAGAAACGGACCTGGTTGTTGGAGGGTCCGCATGAGAGCTCAAATTCTGATTCTTGTATTTCCTCTGCGTCCTCCGTGTCCTCAAGCGAGGCGCAGCCGAGCGGGTGGTGAATCCCGCCTTTGCATTCCTTCGCGTTCTTCGCGTCTTCGCGGTAAAGAATTTTTTCGCAAATCAGTTTTGTAGGGTGGGCACTGCCGGCACTGCCCACCATTGCTGCAAAGGTGCCCACCCTACGCGCTGCAGCGCCAGGTGCGCGAACGCGTTATACGACGGTCAACGCAATGTTCTAAATAACTCAGACAGAAACCCCCAGGTCCCCATGCCTCCAACCAGGATGATGATGACCAGCCCAACGCGGCGTGCATTGGAGCTTTGCCGAAAGGACAGAATCGCTAAAACGAGCGAAACCGGAGCGCCGAAGTAGCATGCAATGATCGTGGAAACGGGAAGAACCACAACCTCGCCGGGATCGTGCTTGGAACCTGACGCGTTTAGGGCAAACGGCAAAATGATGATCACCCACAGCAGCCACTGGGGGACGCGCAGCAGCCACGGGCTGCGCGCTGGAGCCTGCGGCTTGGATCGGCCATCCGACTGCTGATTTGCCGGGTCAGACGTCATCTTCTTACAAACCTACTTCCCTACCCCCGCGACGATCTCAATTCGGTCCAGATCACGCAGCGTTATCGAGTAACCGATTTTGGCCCTGTAACCTATAAGGCGCCGCTCACTCTGAATAAACTGATGCTCTTGCAGCAGGGTAATTCGCGAGCTTCCAAAGCCATCGAGATTCTGCTTGCTCAGGTATGACTGAACAGCCGCGGCGGCTTGACGAGCAGCGCCAAAGGCTTTCTTTGGGTCCTTTTCCAACCGTGATACGGCAACCGAAATCGTCGCGGTATCCGGCGACACCCGGATAATCGACGAGCCAAAAACCCGAACGCCCGATGAGAACTCGCTCGCGGCCTCTTTCATAACAACTCTTCTTTTCGTTGGGTGTAGCTCACTTCCACCACTATGTAAACGTCGTTAATGAGAATCTTGGTATTCCTCTGCGTCCTCCGTGTCCTCAAGCGAGGCGCAGCCGAGCGGGTGGTGAATCCCGCATTTGCATTCCTTCGCGTTCTTCGCGTCTTCGCGGTAAAGAATCTTTTTTCGCAAATCAGCTTGACCTCCCCTGAAAAATCATGTAACTAAATAGTTACATGAATGACGCTCTGACCTGGAAAGCCCTGTCCGATCCGACGCGGCGATCGATCCTGGATTTACTCCGGGAAAGGCCGCGGACCACCGGGGAAATTTGCGCGCATTTCCCGGCGATCACCAGGATCGGGACGATGCGGCATCTGAGCGTTTTGGAATCGGCTTACTTGATCTTCGTGCGGCGCGAAGGGCGCTTGCGCTGGAACCATCTGAATCCCGTCCCCATTCAGCTTATTTACGAACGCTGGGTCAAATCCTACGAGCCTTTGTGGGCCAGTCACGGATTGCGGCTCAAGCAGTTCGTCGAATCCAGGAAAGGAAAACGCCATGGAAAACGCTACGGAAAACACCATGAACGAGCAGGTGCGAGCGGTTGACATTGAAATGGAGATTCCCATCAGCGCGCCCAAAGCAACGGTCTGGGACGCGCTCATTCACGATATCTCCCAGTGGTGGCCAAAGCAGGCCTTTATGACCAAGGCCCAAAAATTCACCCTGGAACCGCGCGTGGGCGGAAGAGCCTTTGAAGACAATGGCGACGGCACCGGCGGGCTGTGGTGGAATGTGCACGCCATCCAGGCCGGCGAATTCCTCGTCCTGACCGGACACATCTGGCCCGGCAACGGCGGCCCCGCAACCTCGATTGCCAAACTAAGCCTCGAGGAAC
>JBEKYH010000382.1:0-5149 GCA_049511115.1 Tepidisphaeraceae bacterium
CCGCAGCCGTATCGGCAGGCCGCAGAATAGAGCGGCGACGTACGCGACTGTGGCAGGGCACAAGCGCATTGGCCGCAGTTTTGTGCGTGGCGATTTGGTTCGATGCCGGTAATCACGCGGTTCCACCTACTCAGTCGCCCCCGCAATGGACAACCTCCGCAAAGACGGTGATCGAACCGTTGCCGGAGGAGAGCGTCGCCCGGCTGCAAGCGGCGGTTGAATTGCACGGGTTGGATGGCCTGCCGCCGTTGGATCGGCCGGGGGATAAGCCCGTTCACGTGTCAGATTTCTTCTGAATTTCAAATGAGGTGTGCCATGAAACGATTCGCTTTGGCATTGGCAGGGATCTTCTGCCTTTTGCAAACTGGTTTGGCGCAAGCCCAGTCGGGAATCAGCGACACGCGAGAGTTTGAGCTGACGCCGATTGCCCCGCCCTCCCCGGCGCTGAAATATGAGCTGCTCTTTGATCCGCAAGATCGCCGGCCCGGGAACGCCGCCCTACTGTATTTCCAGGCCGAAGCGCTGATGGGCCAGGAATATGCCCAGAAAATTGCCGACGCCGAAGATGCTTACCAGGCCAAGGACGACGCGAAGTTCACCGCGCTGGCCGCGAAACTCGATTACCCCAGCGTGCAGGCGATTCTGGACCTGGCCGGCCGCTGTGACTTCTACGATCGAGAGGCTCCGCTGCACGAGCGCGGATCGTTTGCGATGTTGCCCTATCTGAATACGTCGCGGGTCATCGCCGACTGGCTTGAAGTCCGGGCAATCGCGCAAGTGCGAACGGGCCAGGTTGCCGACGCGATTGGGACCCTGAGACTGGGCCTGGAACTGGGCCGAAAAGTGGGCAGCGAACCAGTGCTGGTCAGCGGTTTGGTTGGCTGCGGGATCATCGCGGTCATGTCCAGCAATCCGATGACCGAACTCATGAACCGCCCCGATGCGCCCAATCTCTACTGGGCCTTGGCCAGTCTGCCGCGGCCATTAATGAGCTTCCAGCGCGCCCTGACGATGGAGCGGATCTATGTTGTTGCCGACCTTCCGGAACTGGCCGACCCCCATCTCGACGATTTTTCCGGCCAGCAGTGGCGCGATATCTTCGACAAAGCCGTTTCAATCGTGGGCGGTAACTCACCTGCCGCGCCTGCCAACGACGGCGCCTTTGCCAACCCGCAAGTGGTGGCCGAGGAGGTCAACCACACCTTGCCGCGGGCTTCGGAATATTACGCCCAATCTCATCACCTATCCGCCGACCAGGTGCAGCAGCTCGATCCATTCCAGGTGGTGGCGGCGTATTGGTATCACGAATATCAGGTCGTAAGCGACGACTATTACAAACTGACGGCTTTCCCATACCCGCTGGCGATCACGAAGATGAACGAAGCCGCCGACAGGCTCAAAAAATTGGAGGCGGAGGAGCCGGCGAACGTGTTCCTGTTCTTCCATGCGTCATTGAACCGCGCCGCGGTGACGTTCGGCCGTGTGGATCGCATGTTAGCTGCCCTTACGGCCGTCGAGGCCATCCGCTCCTACGCCGCCGCCAACGGCGGCAAGCTGCCGCAGACCCTGGACGCAATCACGGACACGCCCGTTCTGGACAATCCCGGAACCGGAAAGCCGTTTGATTATTCGGTTCAGGGAGACAGGGCGATCCTGTCGGATCAGTCGCTGGGGCTGCCGTTGAAGTATACTATTCGCATTCGTAAATGAGCGACGAGGCGCCGATGGAGATGGAACCACTCAAGAACGATAGCGATTACAGACGCGTTCTGCGTGAAATCGAGACGCTCATGGACTCAACGGCCCATAGCGCCGCTGGTGACCGCCTCGATAGGCTGGTTGCTCTCGCCCAGGCGTGGGAGGAGAAGCATCACAGGATCGAAGCTCCCGCGGAGTAAACACGCCACTGCTCTCGGCCCAAGGCCGGCCCTTGCCACTGCCGGCCATTCGGATATCTCTGTACGCATGAACGGCGAACCGCTGGTCATCTGGTGCAACGCCCGCCTTCGGCCCGAGGCGATCGACAAACTCCGCGGCGGGTTGACCGCGCATCGGCTCATCCTTTCCGAAAAGATCGTGAACAATTTGCAGCCGGGAATTCCCGATGCGTTGCTGGCCGAGGCGGACGTCGCGTTCGGCCAGCCCGACGCGAAGCAGGTGATCGAACTGCCCGGACTTCGCTGGGTCCAATTAAGCAGTGCCGGTTATGCCCGTTACGACCGCCCTGATCTGCGCGGAGCATTGCAAACGCGCGGGGCTTTGCTCACCAACGCCTCCTCCGTCTTCACTGAGCCGTGCGCGCAACATGCCCTGGCTTTCATCCTCGCCGCCGCGCGGCAGATTCCCGCGGCGATCCTTGAGCAACAGCGTTCACAGGCCTGGTCCGCGTCATCCCTCCGCCACCAGTCGCGCCTGCTCAACGGCCAGACGATTCTGATCGTCGGTTTCGGCGCCATCGGCCGCCGCCTCGCGGAATTGCTTGGTCCATTTGGCGTAAATCTCCTGGCAGTCCGCCGCCAACCGGCCGCGGGTCAACCGGCGTACGTTCATGCAACCAGCGAGCTCGATGGCCTTCTGCCCCTGGCCGACCACATCGTGAATATTCTTCCCTCCAGCGAAGCCACACAACATTTCTTCGGCGCCCAGCGCCTCGAGCGCGCCAAAGCGGGCGCGGTTTTCCACAACATCGGGCGCGGAACCACGGTCGATCAGACGGCCCTGCGCAAGTGCCTGGAATCCGGCCGCCTGGGCGCTGCGTATCTCGACGTGACCGACCCCGAGCCGCTGCCCAAAGGCGATCCGCTCTGGACCGCGCCGAATTGTTTCATCACCCCGCACACCGCCGGCGGATCGATCGACGAATTTGATCGGGCCGTGCAACATTTTCTGGATAACCTCGCCCGCTTTCAGGCCGGCCAGGAATTGCGCGACCGCGTGGTTTGAGATTCGATCGTCGCCCACGGAGTTTTCTCCCCATGACCGCCAGCGATCTTGCCCGCCGCATCGATCACACGTTGCTCAATCCCGAAGCGGGCTTAGCCGATATTCGGCGGTTTCTCACCGAGGCACGGCGCTTTCCCTTTGCCTCCGTCTGTATCGGCCCGCGCTGGGTCGCGGTTGCTCGCGAGATTCTCGACGGAACCGGAATCCTGGTCTGCACCGTGGCCGGTTTCCCGCAGGGGATTTCCAGGCCGAGTGTGAAGACAATCGAGGCAATTCTCGCCATCAAGGAAGGGGCCGACGAGATTGATATCGTGGCTCATCTTCCGCCGCTCCTTGCCGGCGACGCCAATGCGGTAAAGGCGGAACTTCTGGAGATCGTCCGCGGCGCTCGCGCCGCGCGGCCGGACGTGGTAATCAAGGTGATCGTGGAATCGGCCCTGCTCATGCAGTTTCCGCCGCAGCAAGCCGAGAGCGCCATCGCCGCCGCCTGCCGGGCCGTCCGCGAGAGCGGCTGCGATTTCATCACCACCAGCACCGGTTTCCACCCGGCAGGGGGGGCCAGCGTGGCCGCGGTTGCCCTGATGCGCAAGCACGCCGACGGAATCAAAGTCAAAGCCGCCGGCGGAATTGGCGACCGCGCCGCGGCCGAGGCCATGCTGGCCGCCGGCGCCGATCGTCTAGGCATGATCGGTTCGCTGGCCATCTTATAAGAAATCCAGCATAATCAATCTTCGCATGTTCTCCGCCGCCACAGTACCGACCATCGATCAGATCGGCGTCGAAGATCGCGTCGATCGCCTCGCCAAGCGCAGCATCAAGAAGGCCGCCAAAGTCCACGCCCTGAAACTCGCCCTTTCGATGATCGACCTGACGACCCTGGAAGGGGCTGATTCTCCCGGCAAGGTGACCCAGCTTTGCCGCAAGGCCATCCACCTTCACGACACGCTCCCTGACCTCCCGCACGTCGCCGCGGTGTGCGTCTATCCGAGCCTGGTGCGCACCGCCCGCCTAGCGCTGGCGGGCACGACGGTGAAAGTCGCCGCCGTCGCCACCGGCTTCCCCAGCGGTCAATACCCGCGCGAAACCAAACTGGCCGACACGCGTTTTGCCGTCGAAGAAGGCGCTGACGAAATCGACATGGTCATCAGCCGCGGCCATTTCCTCGCCGGCGATTATTCATTCGTCTTTGATGAGATTGCCGCGATCAAGGAGGCCGCCGGCAAGGCGCATTTGAAGGTCATTCTGGAAACCGGCGAGCTGGGAACCCTCGACGCCGTCCGCCGGGCCAGCGACCTGGCCATGCACGCCGGCGCCGACTTCATCAAGACCAGCACCGGCAAGGTCCAGCCCGCCGCGACGCCGCAGGTCACGCTGGTCATGCTCGAAGCCATCCGCGATTTTTATTACGCCACCGGCAAAAAGATCGGCATGAAGCCCGCCGGCGGAATCTCCACCGCCAAGACCGCGCTGCAGTACCTGGTCATGCTGCGGGAGACGCTCGGCCAGGACTGGCTCACGCCGGACTTGTACCGCATCGGCGCCAGCCGTCTCGCCAACGACATTCTCATGCAGTTGGCCAAGGAGCAGACCGGCGTTTACCAGTCGATCGAATATTTCTCGAAGGATTAAAAGTGCGATCATGAGCAGCGCCGCCGATAAGAAGACCGTCTCGCCGATCAACTTCGCGTCCGACTGGACCTACGCCCCCGCCCCGGAAACCGGCAAGGTTTCCATCGCGCCGTGCTACGACTTGTTCATCAACGGCAAATTCACGCCGCCGGCCAAGGGCCGATATTTCGCCACCATCAATCCCGCGAACGAAAAGAAAATCGCCGAAGTCGCCGAAGCTTCCGCAGCGGACGTGGACAAGGCCGTCAAGTCCGCCCGGACGGCTTACGAAAAAGTCTGGTCGAAGATGCCGCCGGCGGAGCGCGGCAAGTATATCTACCGCATTGCTCGCATCATCCAGGAGCGGGCCCGCGAGCTGGCGATCATCGAAACCATGGACGGCGGCAAACCAATCCGCGAATCGCGCGACGTTGATGTGCCGCTGGTCGCCGCTCACTTTTTCTACTACGCCGGCTGGGCTGATAAGCTCGATTACGCTTTTCCCGGCCGCAAAGCTCTGCCGATCGGCGTCGCCGGCCAGATCATCCCGTGGAATTTTCCCCTGCTCATGGCCGCGTGGAAAATCGCGCCGGCCCTG
>JBEKYH010000383.1:0-5136 GCA_049511115.1 Tepidisphaeraceae bacterium
CGTCGGCGTTGAGGAGGCGCGGCCCGACAAGGCCGGCGTCGGCGTGGGCACTGAGAGTGGCGAGCATTGCCGCAACCGCGCCGGGTTTGGGGAAAGCGTCGCTGTTGATGAGGAGGATATTGTCGCCGTTGCTGGCGAGCATGCCCTGGTTGTTGGCGGCGCCGAAGCCGCGGTTGTCGGAATTCCCGATGAGCTTGACGCCGGGAAAATTGTCACGGATGGCGTCCGGGCTGGAGTCGGTGGAGGCATTGTCCACGACGATAATTTCTGAGGGGATGTCGCGCAGGTCATCGATAAGGGCGCGGAGGCAGTCCAGGGTCATTTGCCGCGTGTTGTAGCTGACCACGATGGCGCTGACGGCTAGAGGGCTGACCGCGATAGCGGCGGGTCGCGGCGGGGCGTCAGGCACGGAGGGACTCCTGGCTGGCGGGGGCGTTGCCCTGGGCCGTTGTGGGTTTGCCGTCTGTTGCGGAAACCTTGGACTCGACCCAATGCGGTGATTTGCGGCGGCCGACCACTTTGGCGGGGATGCCGGCGGCGACGGAGTCGGCGGGGATGTCGGTGAGGACGACGGCGTTGGCGCCGATGACGGTGTTGTCGCCGATATGGATGGGACCCAGCACTTTGGCGCCGGCGCCGAACATGACTTCGCTGCCGACGCGGGGATGGCCGTCGGGGCGGTCGGAGTTGACCCATTCCGAGCCGCGGTCGCCGAGGGTGACGCCGTGAAAGATGCAGCAATCACTGGCGATTTCGACATCGCTGCCGATGACCACGCCAAAGCCGTGGACAATGACAATGCCGGGGCCAAGGCGGGCTTTGTAGGAAATATCGACGGCGAAAAGGTGTTGAGCGATGCGGGCGAGGAGCATCGGAATTAAAGGGATGCGATGTTTCCAGAGAAAGTGGCCCAGGCGATAGAGGAAGATGGAATGAAAGCCGCGGTTGGTGAAGATGACTAGGACGGCCTTGGCGCGCGAGGCGTGGCCGCGGCTGAGGCGCGCGATGTCGCGGCGGAGGCAGGCGAGAAGGCCGGGGGCGCCGGGAGGTGTTTGGGGAGATAAGGTCATGTCAGGCGCGGGAGGGTTAGGACTGAGGACTGAGGGCCGAGGACTGAGAGACGTAAACGCTCCCCAATGAAAAGCGGTGGGCGGCGCCCACCCTACGGTTGTTTTGGTTTAGTATCATTTGAAGCAATTACATGGCATGTTGCGATACTGGCGCGGGTTGGCGGTTGCGCATATAGTTGAGCAGATGGCGCAGGCCGTCTTCGAGTTCGACGCGCGGCGCCCAGCCGGTCAGGTGGCGAATAAGGGAGACGTCGGTGTAGAAATTGCCGGTTTCGACTTTTTCGGCGTCGCCGGGCCAGGGAACGTGGGAGATGTCGCCGCATCCAATGATGTTAATCAGCGTCTGCGCAAGGGCCAGGAGCGTGATGGGGCGGCCGTGGCCGAGGTTGAGGGTGCGGCCGATGGTCTGGTCGCAGGCGCCGATGCGCAGGAGGCCCTCGACTACGTCGTCAATATGAATGAAGTCGCGCGATTGCTCGCCGGTGCCGTAGAGGAAGATGGGGTCGCCGCGCAAGAGGCTGGAGGCAAATTCATCGACGACGCCGTGAGAGCTGTTGCCCGCGGGGACATGGGGCCCATAGGAGACGGTCACGCGCGCGACGGTGGTGGAGACGCCGTGCAGGCGGTGGAAGAGGAGATGGTATTTTTCCGCGGTCAATTTGTGCACGCCGTAGGCGCTGGTTGGATTGGTTGGGTGCGATTCATCGACGGGCAGGTAATGGGCCGTGCCGTAGACAAGGCGGCTGCCGGCCATGACGACGCGCGGGGGCTTTGGAAGGCGGCGGATGGCCTCGAGCAGGGTGAGCTGGCCGGTGAGGTTGCCAAGAAGATCGTCCACCGGCAGGGCGACGCTGCGAACCGCGCCGGTCGCGCCGGCCACGATGAAAATCATGTCGCGGCCGCTGAGGATGTGGCTGTACGTGGAAGGGTCGGCGAGGTCGAGTCGAAGCGCGTCTACCGAGGGAGGCAGGCGATCGGCTGGAACGGTGATGCCTCGCGAGGCGATGGAAACCTTGGCGCCCAGATCGACAAGCCGTCGGACGAGGTTAAAGCCCATGAAGCCGCTGCCGCCGATGACCAGGACGTTGCGGCCGCGATAATGTTCAGGCCAATGATCCTGGGATGTCGCTGGTGATGGTGAATTGGGGGATATCATACAAAGATCCCTTGGTCAGGTGACGCCATCTCACTGGCTGTCTTCTCAGGGGCTGCCGGTGCAAAAATACGATTAATGGCACGCTGCGGCAGATGCAACATTTGCTTCCAAAGAATTCAGGACGCCCTCGATCGAATCCACGCGCGCCTGCCATGAGTTGGCGCGGGCGACGGCCTGGCGTTTTGCGGCAAGCGATCGATCCTCACTCAGGGCCTGCCCAAGCTGGCGGCAAAAATCCTCCGGGCCCGATGCCAAGCGAACCAATTCGGGATAATCTTTGAAACCGGAAACCTCCGTTGCCACTATCGGCTTGCCCGCGGCCAAATACTCCCACAACTTGATCGGCTGTAAACTCTGAACAAATTCGCTGACGCGATGCGGCACAATGCTAACGTCGAAGGCGCGCATATATTGTGGAACGTCCTGGTAGGGGGCGGCGTCGCGAAAAATGACCTTTCCCGTGGCGGTGAGGCGCTGGCGAATCGCCTCGGAAAGGTGATTGGGGCCGATAAACACCAGTGACCCGGCCGTAAGGCGGCGGGCGACGGATTCGACGAGGTCAATATCCAGGCGGTCGGTGTGGATGGTTCCGGTGTAGCCGAAGACCGGCCGAGGCCAGGCGGCGGCGTCAGGGGGCATGGGGCCTGATTGTTGCAAAACGCAAGCGTAATGATCGGCATCGACCCCATTGGGGATGAGATGGAGCTTGCCGGCGGCCAGGGGCTGCTTGATTTCCTCGAGGCGTTGCGAGCAAACAATTACGGCGTCGGCGCGGCGGCAAAGTTCGCGATCCTGCCGGCGGGTTTGCTCGGCGAGCCATTGGGGCTGGTCGCGGCTGATCCAATCGTCGGTGATGTCATAGACAACTGCCGACTCGTGCAAGTGACCGACCATGTCGACGGCCCAGTGGGGGTTAAGCCATAGAACGGGGCGGCGTATATTCAGTGCGGCGGCGAGGCGGCGGACGTGGCGGCGGGCGATCGCCTGGTTGAGCAAAACGCCCCAGCGAAAGCGCTCCAGGCCCACGCGCAGCGGCCGGCTGAAGGTGATGTTGGGGAACCCGGGCACGGTCATGGGCGAAGAGTTGAAGAGCGTCTTAAAATCAAGTTGAGCGGCGTAACGCCAGACGTTGCGGGGGACGCCGATGAAGAGGATTTTCATTTCGGGATGGCGGCGGGCGAGTTCGGCGCAGACGAACTGGTTTCGCCGCCAAACGTCGTCCCAGTCTTCCATGGAAATAAAAATCAGATCGGGCATAGAGACCGCGCGGAAGGCGCGAGTACCTAATCGGCGTCATGATGAGCGGTCAACCATCAACGGGTGCAACGCTTATTGTTGACATGGCGCCGTGCATTTCCCCCTCTCCATGTACTCAGGGAAAGGGACGGGGTGAGGGTCGTATTTGAGTTTCGGTAGATGCTTGCAAATGGCGGCAATGAAGAACCCTCACCCTAACCCTCTCCCTGGGTACATGGAGAAGGGACCAGAAGCCCGAGGGGCGGCAGGACCCTTCTGAACAGGGAATGGGCTATGAATTGCCCAGCACGCGCCGGACGGCGTCGATCACGCTTTGCACGTCGTCGTCGGTCAGCTTGGCGGAGAGCGGGATCGACAACGTGCGATCGGAAATAAATTCCGCCTGGGGATAATCGCCGCGCTTGAGGTTGTATGTTTTGGCGTAGTAGGGATGAGTGTGCAGGGCCACGTAATGCACGCCGGTGCCGATGTTTTCGCGCGTGAGGGCTTCGAGTATCTGGTCGCGCGATTTGCCGATGCGATCGACGTCCAGGATCAGCGTATACAGGTGATACGCGTGGCGCGTGCCCGGGGCGGGATCAAGGGGCGTTTGCAGGGGAAGATCAGAAAATGCCTGCTGGTAGAGGTTCCAGATTTGCTGGCGGCGCGCCCAGTAGCGATCGACCTTTTCCAGTTGCTTTAAGCCGATGGCGGCTTGCAGATCCATCATGTTGTATTTGAAGCCGACCTCGACGACCTCGTAATGCTTGTAGCCCTGGTCGCTGAAGCGGCTCCAGGCGTCCTTGGACATGCCGTGCAGGCCGAGGATTTTGATGCGGTTGGCGGCATCCTGGTCGTGGCAGACGACCATGCCGCCTTCGCCGGTGGTGACGTTCTTGGTGACATAGAAACTGAAACAGCCAAAGTCGCCGAAGGTGCCGACGTGACGGCCGTCGATCTGGGTCTCGATGGCGTGGGCGCAGTCCTCGATGACTTTGAGGTTGCGCTCGCGGGCGATGCGCATGATGGCGAGCATGTCGCAGGGACGGCCCGCAAAATGGACCGGCAGAATCGCGCGCGTTCTCGGCGTGATCTTTTTGAGGACCTGCTCGGGGTCCAGGTTGAGGGTGCGGCGTTCGCAGTCGGCGAAGACGGGTGTGGCGCCGCAATGAATGATCGCGTTGGCGGTGGCGCAAAAGGTCATCGGCGTGGTGATGACTTCATCGCCCGGGCCGACGCCGGCGGCGAGCATGGCCAGGTGGAGGGCGGCGGTGCAGGAGTTGAGGGCCATCGCGTGCGGCGTGGCGACGTACTTGGCGAAGTTTTCCTGGAACTGGTGGACGCGCGGGCCGGTGCCGATCCAGCCGGAGCGCAAGGTGGCCACGACCTCCTCGATTTCGTCGGCGCCGAGGGCGGGGCTGCCGTAGACCAGGAAGTCCGGGCGGCGTTTATGCGCCGACAAGGGACGGACGGATTGGTGTGGCGTTGTGGCCATCGTCATATCTCTCTATTCGTTCCAAATTGGCCGCTAGATGAGCCGGCACAATTGTTTTTTAGGTTATTGCGATCCAAGGGCAGTTATGAGCGTTTCATATTGGTTTTGCCAGTCGAAGACCTCCGCCCTGGCGCGCGATTTAGCGCCCCATTGGCTGCGCGTCTGCGGGTCCTTGATGA
>JBEKYH010000384.1:0-5130 GCA_049511115.1 Tepidisphaeraceae bacterium
CGCGCGGCTCGCATTGTGCCTGATGGGATGAAAGCTTGCCCATTGGTACCGGCGGTTGGGGGGAACTTTGCCGGTCTGGGCAATTTGGGATATCAACCTGGGTCAACAATCAGTGCTGCTGAGACCGCACGATCTTTATCGCCCGCTTGCGCTTTGCCGGTCGTAAGTTTCCAACGCCTGCCTCACTCGCCCGCGCAAAGCATTCCATTCTGCCTCGGACGGCGCGGGGTCGGATTTCTCATTGGGGTCTGCCGGCGAAACCGTTAACGTCGATGAAATGCTCTTCGGAGAGTGATCTCCAGGAATATCGAGAAAATAAGCTAACTCCATCGCCGCCAAGTCTCCCACGCGAAGTGTATCGTACCCAAACCCCGCGCAGGGTCCTCCAAACATTGCCGGGTCGTCAGAAATGCGCCGTACAGAGTTATCGGTTAAGAATTTGCGGCAAAACGCGATGCGTCGCCGAAGAGTCGCCGCGGGCATTGCTGTGTAATCCGCACGATGGATCATCTCCATTCGCAATCCCATCTCCGCGCGATCGGCCCATTTGTTGTACGCCGCCCACACTCTTTCATCGGTGGACATGCCCGCGTAATACATAAATGCGGATTCCACGCAGTTCCAATAGGGCGCGTTGGGCTTGACGGGCAATTTACCTATCAATTCTGCGAGTCGCGCTGCCTCCTCCGGCCGGTGCATGGCGTGCAGCCCTTGAATTCCATAAATGGCAACATTCATATCGCGGTTGTTGGTCGCTTCAAGAAAAACCCCCAGGCGATCTTCTTCGGGCAGCGAGCTGGCGATAATCGCTTGCTCTAAACGCGATAAGTCGTCGGTTCTCCCGCGCGCGGCCGATCGCTCGAAAAGCGCAACCAGATCCTTGGGATACTTTGCCGCCAGCGTATCAAGCAGGATCTGATTGCCTCCCTTCTTGGGGTCCGCCGCCAGCACGTGCGACATCAAAAACGCCTCTTCTCCCTTCGCCGCCTCCGTTTGAATGTCAAGAGCCGCCTTCTTCAGATCCTCTCGCTTCGTCCCGAATAAGCCTTCACCGCCCGTCAACTCTGCAAGAACGACCTGACAGAGGTTTCCCAAATCTAAGCATGCGGGCTTGATCTGAGCGTATGCCGCGGTATAGGAGCGCGACAGCGTACGATCGTCCAAATGCGCCAACAAGAACGGAATCGCCTTGATAACGTCATGCCGCACCTGGAGATAATTGGGATCAGGCTCACTTGGGACTGATTGCCACACCCCATCCTTGTCTACCGGCGCTGGGCTCAACCTATTCGACCAGGGCGACGTCACCATGCTGGCGTCCGCCATGCTCACTACGGCCGCCTCCAAGGGATCCTTGGGTATAGCGCTGGGCTCAGGCACTAAATCCGCCAGATTCCCGGACACTGCGCCATCTTCCTGCTGCGTCTGCAAGGCGGCAATTTTTTCCAGTATTGCCTTTCGGTCACTTCCCGGCGCCAGGATTTCGTTTTTCCACGACCGCAGCGCCAATACCTGCAATAGACCGATGTCCGCCCGCGATTGGCGGTTATAGAGCATTACTGCCACATCATGATGCCCGGTCAGTTCACACTGAATCGCCACCGCGAGTTCGTCGTCAGCGTTCGTGTCGTCGCTTCCATTTCCAAAGGGCCCTGCATAGAGCGGTGATGGCTCAGTCTCATTGGCATCCGCTGGGTTTACTACCGGCTTAAAGGTGCCATCTCCGACGGCCACGTTTGCCGTTCCTATGAGCGCGACTGTCGTCCCCTCCCGCTTCGCTAACACAAACATCAAAAACCGATCGTGAACCTCGCCGCCGTTGACCAATGCAATATCGCCGGGTTCGTAGACCACCAATTCTGCTGTCTTTGGCGGGATCGGCAGATTCATCGCGACATACGCATTCACCAAATCCTCCAGCGGAACGCGAGGCTGTGTATCGTCTGCCACAGGAAGCACGTCCTGCGAACATGCCGCTGCAAAGAAAATGAAAACAAGCACCGCGATTCGCAATCCAGATCGCATGGTGAATGCCTCCGTCAAATTGGGTCAACAATCAGTGCCGCGGAGACCGGCCCGACTTTGTCGTTGTGGTATTGCCAGACCACTTTCTTGTCCGGGGTGACTTCAAAGACATCGGGGACGCCCTGGAAGTTGCTGAAGACGGTGTCGCCGTTGGGGAGGCGCTGGGCGGTGCCGAGGTAGTGGAGGATGAAGCCGGCGGGGAGGTCGGATTGTTTTAACGTCCAGATGATGTGGGCGTCGGGGTCGAATTCATAGGCTTCGGCGCCATAGCCGCCGGTGACGAGCGTGTTGCCGTTGGGGAGGCGGAAGCCGCCGTTGACGCCGGCGTTTTTCCTGGGGGGCGGGGTGAAGGTCTTGAGGACTTTGCCGGTGGAATCGAGTTCGCGGACGACGGCGTCGGAGCCATAGGCGACGAGGTAGGTGCCGGCGTCGGTCTTTCGGGCGAGGCGGAATTGTTTGTGCGTCACCTGGGTCGATTCAAGGTGAATCTCCCAGGCGACGCTTAAGTCGCGGTTGATTTCAAACAGGCGTTTGGAGCCGCATTCGCAGATGAGGACGCGATCGCCGGGCAGGGGCTGGCAGGAATGGATTTCCACGCCCGGGCCGGCTTTGTATTCCCAGGTGATGGCGCCGGTGGCGGGGTCGATTTCGCGCACGCCGCCACTGTAACTGCCGAGAATTCGGCCGTTGGGGAGGAGCCAACTGTCTTCGCCCTTTAAGCCGATCGCGTAGGTCCCGGCGATGTCGCCGTTGGGGGCGATTCTATAGACCTTTCCCTGCACGGGGGAATGGGCGAGGAAGGTGTGGGTGATGCCTGTTGCGGAGACGACGCCGGTGGGGAAGGCGGGGCGAGAGGCGGGGAGGGTCTGGGCGCGAATGGCGGTGCACGTACAGGCGATGACAAAAAACGAGGCGATTGAAAAGCGGAGGGGAGAAAGACGATTGGCCATTGGTGGTTCCTCCGCGCGTTGGGGGAACATACCACGAAATGGCGGCATGCGTACAGGAATTATGCCACATGCGCGCACGAGGCACAGCGCGATTAACTGCAGCAATTGCGCGAGCCCCCTCCCTTACCCTCCCCCGGAATACCGAGGGAGGGGAATAAAGGGGTGGCAGCATGGCCATTTGTCATTCAACTCGCTAGCGGGGTATCATTCTGTGGCGCGGTTGAAGCGATTCCCCGGAGTTAATCGCCCAGAGGCGTTGGGAATCTGCTGTCAGGCGCGATGTTTCGAGCACATATCCGACGACCGATTGAGCTGATGGGAGGCATCATGGCGGTCATCAATGTCAATGGAGTTGACCAGAGCGTGGATGTCGATGACGACATGCCGCTGCTCTGGGTCTTGCGCGATGTGCTGGGTCTGACCGGCACGCACTTTGGCTGCGGCATCGGCGCTTGCGGGGCATGCACCATCCACGTCGACGGCGAGGAAGATCAAAGCTGCCAGCTAACGGTGGCCGGTGTGGCGGGGAAGAAGATCACCACCATCGAGGGGCTATCCAAGGACGGGCGGCATCCGGTGCAGTTGGCGTGGTGTGACCATGACGTCCCCCAGTGCGGGTATTGCCAGTCGGGGCAGATCATGACGGCAGCGGCGCTGCTGAAGCGCGTGCCGCATCCATCGGACGCTGATATTGACGACGCATACTCCGGGCATATCTGCCGGTGCGGAACGTATGCGCGGATTCGAGAGGCAATCAAATCGGCCGCGGCCGCGGGGGCAAAATGATCACCGCCGCACGCAATATCTCGCGCCGTGGATTTCTGAAGGTTTTGGCCGGTGTCGGGGCAGGACTGACGCTGGCGTATATCACGGGCGACGAATATGCCGCCGCCGCGGATGCAGCGACTGGCGAGCCTGTGTTTTCGCCCAGCGCGTTTATCCGCGTCGCTCCCGACGGGGCGATCACGGTTACGATCTCGCGCTCGGAAATGGGCCAGGGAGTGCGGACGTCGCTGGCGATGCTGGTGGCCGACGAGCTCGACGCCGACTGGGCGAACATTCACGTTGCCCAGGCCCCGGGGAATGCGCGAATCTATGGCTCGATGATGACGGTGGGAAGCGGGACGATCCGCAGCATGGCGCTGCCGATGCGGCGTGTCGGGGCGGGAGCGCGGTTCATGCTGGTGGAGGCGGCGGCCAAGATGTGGGGCGTCGACGTGGCTGCGTGCACAACGGAAAAGAGCAAGGTGCTGCATGCGGCCAGCGGAAAATCGGCCGCGTATGGCGAGTTGGTTGCGGCGGCGGCACAGCTTACACCGCCGTCCAATGGCGAATTGAAACTCAAGAGCCGGGCGGATTTCAAGATCATCGGTAAGCCAATTAACCGCGTGGATAACGCGGATGTCGTGGTCGGGGCCGCTCACTACGCCATGGATGTCAAAGTCGACGAGATGCTCTATGCGGTGATTTCGCGGAGGCCGGCGTTCGGGGCGACGCTGTTGGATGTCGACGACGCCGACGCGCGGAAGGTGGCGGGCGTGGTCGACGTGGTGCGCGTGAACAGCGGCGTGGCGGTGTTGGGCAAAAACACCTGGGCGGCGATGAAGGGCGCTAAGGCGCTGAAGGTGACGTGGAATCCAGGCCCCAATGCGTCGATGAGCAGCGAGACAATTCGCGCGTCGCTGGTAGCCGCGGTGGGAAGCCATCCGGACATGCCGGCCGGCGCGAAAGTCATTGAGGCAACGTACGATTTTCCCTATCTCGCACACTGCACGATGGAGCCGCTCAACGCGGTGGCGGACGTGCGCGGCGACCGATGCACCATCTGGGCCGGCTCGCAGAATCCAGATGGCGTGCGAACTGGCGCGGCACAACTGTTGGGAATCCCGGCGGAGAGCATCACGGTCAATTCCATGCTTCTCGGCGGCGGGTTCGGCAGGCGGTCAGGCGCGGATTATGTCATGGAGGCCGTGCAAATCTCGCAAAAGGCCAAGGCGCCGGTCAAGCTGGTCTGGACCCGCCAGGATGATTTACACAACGACACTTATCGCACGATGAGTTTCCATTCATTTCGCGGCGCGGTCGGCGCCGATGGAAGCGTGGTGGGGTGGAGCCAGAAGGCCGCCGTCACGGGCAATCCCGGCGGGCGCGGTGT
>JBEKYH010000385.1:0-5129 GCA_049511115.1 Tepidisphaeraceae bacterium
TTTGATAAGACTACCGGTTCAATCACGACCGGCACATTCAAGGGCGCATTGCTTCTCAAGGGAGGTCCGTACCTCCATCTCATCGGCGCGACGCTGAGCAACTGGTCGCTGAAACAAATCAGCTCCGCAGCGGAAGGCAATGAAGCGATCGTAAACATTACCGGCGACTACACCGCGACGCCGGAAGTTCAAGCGGCGCGCGGCGGTAGAAACGCCGCACCTGTGTCAACGACGAATCCCTCGGTAGCGGAAGTCAGCTTTCAGGTCCGCATCGACGGTACGGGCGCGATCATCACGAAATACACTCTGGACAAATTTGATCTCGCGCCGCCTGCAACGCGCAACCTGCCCTGGAACAACACCAACGCCGGCGGCTATCAGGAAGTCGGCATCACCTTTCTGGTGAATGGGCAGGTGGACCAACTTGCCTGGAGTCGCAAGGGACTTTGGTCTGCATATCCTGACGATCATATCGCCCGCAATCAGGGCATAGCGATGCGCAAAGGAGAGACTCCTGTGGTGAACGTGAAGCCTGCCTGGTCCTGGTCGATGGATGAAACTCCCGCCGGCCGGGGAAGCAACGACTTCCGCAGCCAGAAGGAAAACATCTACTTTGCCTCGGCGATCATCAGCCATTCCGGTGCGGCCGTCCGAGCCGAGTCTACGGGCGCCGATGCGGTGCGGCTTGAAGTCACGGACCCTTCACAGCCTGAATCCGATCTGCGAATGAACATCAACAATGAGTGGAATTACCGCAACCTCGGTCTGGGCAATTACACCAAGCCGACGGTGATTGTGAAAACTGGTTACACGAATGCCGTGCGGATTCGTCTGACCGACAGTGCGGAGGCGAATTCGCCGTCGCCCTGAGCATTCCTGACGTGTATGTCCTTTCGCCCCAGTTAAGGTTTTTCTGTTCAATGCCGTCAACGCAAACGTGGAGCGCTCTATGATGAAGTCAAGATTTGCCCGCCTTGGAATCGTGGTTTGTCTATTTGCGCAAACGTTTTCTATTTCGCGTCTTCTGGCCTCGGATTTGGTATTGCGATATGACGCGCCGGCCCCAATCAGCAATGCCGGCTGGATGCAGGCCAACCCAATTGGCAACGGCCGCATTGGCGCCATGATTTTCGGCGGCACGGCCGAGGAACGCATTCAGTTCAACGACATCTCGCTTTGGACCGGCGATGAAAAGGTCTACGGAGCCTATCAGGCGTTCGGCGATCTTCATATCGCACTGCCTGGTCAGGATCAAAACGTCACGAACTACTCCCGCACGCTTGACCTTGAACACTCACTTGAGCGTGTGAGTTACACCGTCAATGGAATCAATTATTTCCGCGAATATTTCGCCAGCCACCCGGCGGAGGTGATGGTCTTCCGTCTGACCGCCGACAAACCCGGTGGATACACCGGCAAGATCGATCTCACCGACATGCACAACGCCCCGATCACCGCCGCCGGCAATCGAATTACCCTCACCGGCGATCTATCGAAGTACACGCCGCCGGCCAGCCGCGCCGGACGCGGACGCGGTCCGGTCAAATCCACCAACCAGATGCTTTATGAAGCACAAGCCGAAGTGCTTAACGAGGGTGGGAAACTCACCGTCGACGGCAACGCGATTTCCTTTGAAGGTTGCGATTCCCTGACCATCATCCTCGGCGCCGGCACCAGCTACATCATCGACTACGACAAAAAATTCCAGGGCGAAAATCCCCATGACCGCATCACCGCGCAAGTCGATGCCGCCGCTAAACGAAGCGAACCCGACTTGCTCGCCGAACATGAAGCGGATTTCGCCGCGCTTTTTAATCGCGTCAGCCTGAATGTGGGTGATACCCCCGCTGATCGCCGTTCACTTACGACCCCACAGCGCCTTGCCGCGTACACCAAAGACGGCAATGATCCCGGCCTGGAAGCGGCGTTCTTCCAGTTCGGCCGGTATCTGATGATTTCCTGCTCGCGCGACACGCTGCCCGCCAACTTGCAGGGTCTCTGGAACAACAGCAACACGCCCTCATGGAGCAGCGATTATCACACCAATATCAACATCGAGATGAACTATTGGCTTGCCGAGCCGGCGAATCTGAGCGAATGCACGACGCCGCTGTTTAATTTCGTGGAGGGGATGATCCCCGCCTACCGCAAATTGGTCGCCGAGACCGCGGCCCGATCAATGGCTGCTCCGCCCCGCGCGGCGCCGTCCACTCGGCCGGCCGGTCGCGGCGCCACGCGGCCGCCAGAAGAGACGTTTCTCGCCGCCGATGGCAAACCCGTCCGCGGCTGGACCGTCCGCACCGAATCCAATCCCTTCGGCTATATGAGTTACAACTGGAACAAGTCCGGCAACGCCTGGTATGCCCAGCATTTCTGGGAGCATTACGCGTTCACTCAAGACAAGGAATTCCTGGCCAACAACGCGTATCCGCTCATGAAGGAAGTCTGCGAGTTCTGGCAGGACAGCCTCAAAAAGGAACCCGACGGCACCCTCGTCGCCCCCAATGGCTGGTCGCCCGAACACGGGCCGATTCAGGACGGCGTCAGCTACGACCAGGAAATCATCTGGGATTTATTCGATAACACCGTTCATGCCGCCGATGCATTGGGCGTCGATAAGGAATTCCGCGATCAGATTGCCGACATGCGCGATCATCTTGCCAAACCCGGCATCGGCAGTTGGGGCCAGTTGCTCGAATGGCGGCACGAGCTTCAAAACCCCACTCCGCCGGAACTGGATACGCCCAACGATCATCACCGCCATGCTTCGCAATTATTTGGTCTTTATCCCGGCCATCAGATATCGCTTCTGACGCCGGATTTATTGAAAGCCGCGACGGTCTCTCTTAACGCGCGGGGAATTGAAGGAAGCACGGAATGGTCGTTTGCATGGAAGATATCCTTCTGGGCTCGCCTGCTCAACGGCGATCAGGCGCACGTCATGTTGCAACATGAATTGAGCGCCTCCGCGACCGCACGCGCCGCCGGCACATCCGCCAATCTCTTTGAGAATTATCCGCCATTCCAGATCGACGGCAATTTCGGTGCGACGGCCGGCATTTGCGAAATGCTCCTGCAAAGCCAAACGGGAGAAATTCATCTTCTTCCGGCGCTGCCGACTGCTTGGGCCAATGGCTCCGTGAAGGGTCTCCGTGCTCGCGGCGGATTTGAAGTGGACATCGCATGGCAGAATGGCAAATTAACCGGCGCGACGATTCGCAGTATCGCAGGCAACGGCGGAAAAGTTCGCTACAACGATAAGGTTGTGGATTTGAATCTCAAACCCGGCGAGTCGAAAACAATCGGCGCGGAATTGCAGTAGAGATTGATCGCAGACCACGGATAGCAAACCCATTCAGATACCGAGGAGCAACCATGAACAAATTCACCCGGCGGCAATTTAATTCCATGCTTGCGGCAATTCCCGCGTTGTCTCTGCTGGATCGTCCATTGGGCGCATTCGCTCAAGCGACCGCCCCGGCCGAAGTCGATGGCCCATTTAAGCCGACCTGGGAATCAGTTTCAGCCCACAAGCCAGTGACCTGGTACAACGACGCCAAATTCGGCATTTCGATGCATTGGGGCCTTTTCTCCGTGCCGGCACATCAAAGCGAGTGGTACGTCCAGCACATGTATGGAGATGCGGCGATTGCCAAGTGGCACGCCGAGCACTTCGGCCCGCAGGATAAATTCGGCTACAAGGATTTCATGCCGATGTTCACGCTGGCCAAATGGGATCCGGACGAATGGGCACAGCTTTTCAAAGACTCTGGCGCCAAGTACGTCATGCCGACCGTTGAGCACCATGACGGCTTCTCGCTATGGGATAGCTCGGTCAATCGCTTCAATGCCAAAAACTACGGGCCGAAGAGGGATATCGTGCTGGAGATGTCAACGGCGATTCGCAAGCAGGGCCTGAAATTCGGGGCCTGCAATCACAGCATGGAACATTTCAATTTCATCAATCCGCTGCCCGGTTTGAAGACCGATCTATACGACCCGGATTGGAAGGATTTCTACAGCGTCGCCGATCGCAGCGCCGCGGCAAGACAGAAATTCAATGCCAATTGGCTGGCCAAAAATATAGAA
Organism: Tepidisphaeraceae bacterium; assembly: GCA_049511115.1. Taxonomy (GTDB): domain Bacteria; phylum Planctomycetota; class Phycisphaerae; order Tepidisphaerales; family Tepidisphaeraceae; genus JBEKYH01. Next base: position 4,090 of record JBEKYH010000385.1, read on the forward strand.
CTGATCGAAAAGTATGAGCTTGATACGCTTTGGTGGGACAACGGCGCCAATGGGCGGAATTACGATCCGCTGAAGCTTGCAGTGTTCGCGCATTTCTATAACCGCGCCCTGCAATGGGGCAAAGACGTGCAGATGATTACTAAAGGCAATTGCTCGCTCGGCGGGCACGTCGAGGATTACGAACGCCAGCAACGCGGCGCGACGACTATCCAAGCGGCGCCGTTTGAAGTGCACGATTCGCCCGGTTCACGGTGGTGCTACCTCACGGACGATCATCTCTGGCCCAGCTTTGACATCATCTGGCGGATCGTTGAGAACACCAGCCGCAACGGCAACCTACTTTTCAACATCGGTCCCAAACCCGACGGAACCATCGGCGATGATTACAAGCGGCTGCTGACCGACGCCGGCAAATGGCTGAAGGTCAACGGAGAAGCGATCTACGCCACGCGCCCCTGGAAGAAATTCGGCGAAGGCAAGTCGCTGAACAACAATCCGCGCTACACGGCGGAGGATATTCGCTTTACCACCAAGGGGGATTCTTTATATGCCATCTTCCTGGCATGGCCGCAGGGAGAGGGCGTGGTGACCTCGCTTGGTACGGCGGCGGGAAAGGTGAATAAGGTTGAGATGCTCGGAAGCGGCGAGTTGAAGTTCAGCCAGGACGAAGGCGGCCTGAAAGTGACCATGCCGGCGGACAAGCCGTGTGATTTCGCCTATGCCCTGAAGATTTCCGGCGTGAGTTTAAGTTAGCACAGACAGACGAAGGCATAGCCATGAAGACGCGATTGCTGGTGTTTTTGAGTGTCGTTTTGATCTGCGCGCCGTTACACGCGCAAGTGATGCCCAAACCAGAGCCAATCCCTGATCTGCCGGCTCCCAAGCCGCCGGGGTCGGTTGCGTTGGGCGATCCGAAGAATTTCCCGGAAGTGAAGTTAACTTTTCCGATTGCTGACGGCCCATATGAGCCGACCTGGGATTCCGTCGCCCAAAACTATCCGTCGAAAGAGCAGGCGTGGCTGCGTGACGCCAAATTCGGA
>JBEKYH010000386.1:0-5122 GCA_049511115.1 Tepidisphaeraceae bacterium
AGACGAACGACATACTTCTTCGACTTTTTGGGCATGGCACAACCTTCCTTGGTTAATGCCATCTATCGGCTCCGCCAGCCGAATCGCGTTACCCTAAATTTGAAGCGTGACAATGCACTAGTCGTGCTGTCCCGGCGGGGGCATTCCAAAAGCGCCGTTGCCGACGGAGCTGTTGTCCGTTCCCATTTCAGACTGGGTCGGTTGCGTCGTCGGAGCTACGGACTGGTTCTCCTGCGACTGGGTGCCTGACGACTGGCATCCAGCCAGTGCCAACCCCATTACGGCCAAGAGCACAAAGGATACATCACAAAGTAATCGCCTCATGGCACACCTCGGTTTGAATTCTCGCCGCCCGTGAGCCGCGATCGCCATGTCGCCGCATCACCACAAACGGCATGTAATCCTAGTCACATTCGATGCGCGTCGGCCACACGATTACCAAAACCCCGACGGTGGGATAGCCAGGCCGCCTTATCCGGGGGCGTGATCCGGTGGCAAGTGGATGGGGTCATAGACGGTTATGTAGAACTCGAGCGCATCTCTACCATGGATCTGGCGCGACCGGGCAAATTGAAATCCGTGGCGGGTCATCAACTCCAGCGCCCCTTCCTGGTTCACCGGCGTGTGCAACGCCAGTTTGATGGCGCCCTGCTCGCGGGCGTGATCCAGGGCCGTCTCCATGAGGGTGGTTGCCAGCATGTCCCGATCCGGCCAGCGCGGCGCGACCCGAAGGCGCCTCAGGTGAGCGACACCATCCTCCTCGGTTGCGATCGCGACCGTCCCCACGATGTCACCAAATGCCTGCGCCACCCAGAAATGCCGCCGCGGGTGAGCGAGGTAGTAATCTTCAATGTTTCGCAGATCATCGAGGGGATCAACCGGATCGAGATGCCCGGCCAGCAGGCCTTCCCTGTATAGACGCCATACATGGTGTTCGTCTCCGGGCTTGAAGCTTCGCACCTTGCACTGGCGCGCCAAAACCATTTGCGGGGACAAGCCCACTTCATTGCCGACTGCATGGGACATAACGCGCTCCCGATTTCCTCAAGCGGCGTCCGAGCCAATTGCCCTTGCGTCACTGCATGCAGAAATGTTGAACCGCTCTCCTCCACACCTCTTATGACGACAAAAGTCGCAAAAGAAAAGATCAGGTTTTTCTCCACGGCGCGTGCGCGAAGCCGGCAGCGACCAACCCTATATCTTTGATAGAAATGCTGTGCGCGCCTTCGGCAATTTCAACACAAGCGGGCGCGAGCCCGAACCCATGCGCGCCTGGCACGCAATATGTTTCTGCCGATTGGAATTCGCAGTCCCTGGCGCAATAGACTCATTCAAGCAGACCCGATCGCAAGCATATCGCTTGCACGAGCCCGATCGAGAGGTGTGCCATGATTGACCTGCCTGATTCTGATTGGGAGCATCCCAGCTACGATTCCGGACAACCCAGTGTTCCCTCGTGGCGACTTCATTGGTGCGCACAGCAGCCGCCGCAGATTGCGCATTGCGCGCCGACTCGCGGCGTCGGGCGCATTCCCGTGACCCGCATGGGGACGCTTGGGCTACCTGTGCAGACGACCGCAACCCGGCCGGCAGCGGACAGTCCGGTTCAAGACTGGTGGGCCGCGTGTCTGTGCTGGACATTGGCCCTGGGAATGGTCGCGAGCTTCATCTGGATCATCCTGGCAACGGCATGGAAAAACTGACGCGCGGCAGTCGGCCGCGCGTCAGTTCAAAGTGCCTCAACCGTCAAGAATACAAAGCGATCAGATCGCAAGCTGGAACTGCACCCGTAATAGGAATTCATTGCGGCCACTGTCTTCGAGAATCCCAAGGGCGTCTGAATCCGCCGGCGCGCCATCGGGGAGCCAATCCGCGTCCAGCGTGACCTTGGCGTGCTGTTTGTATAAGTAGTAATTCACGCCCGCAGTGACTTCCTGAACTTCGTTCTTGCTCAGCCCAAACGCGGTGACTGAGCCGCCGTCAAGATACGTATAATCGTAGCGAACGAATGGCTCGATCTTCGGCGTGACCAGATACGCCGCTTGAATCAACGCGCCCGGATCATAGTAATTGCCCGGCGCCACGGCCGGACCGGCCGGCGTCGATGACGTGGCGGCGGTCACACCCTGACTGCTGTGCAGGTTGCGATAGGTTGCAAGGTACGCCCCGTAGATCGACAGGCCGCTGGCGGTGTCGTATTGAGCGTCAACTGTCTGGAAAATGATGTTGTTGTCGCCGGCCTGCGAATAATCGTATCCGCCGCCGAGGACGAGGATGTCCTGCGTGTCGCCCAGCGCCGTGAAGCCACCGTCGTATTCCTTGTACGGATTGAAATCCGGCGTCCGGTTGCCGATGACCAGATATTCCACGCGACCGCTGGTTCCAAAATCCGTCGGCGTAACGCCCGCCCCGCCGGCGATGCCGGAGGGATTCCCGCCCGCGTCATAGAACTTGGTGTTGATGCTGTCATAGCCGTCGTGAATAACGGCCTGCGCCCGGAGCCGGTCCTGGTCATAAACAAGCGCAGCCCCCTGCACACGGCTCGTCTGCCCGCCGCCCAAAAGCGACTCGACCAGCGAGCGGTCAACAGCCAGCAAATTGGCTTCGGAGAGGTTTCGCTCATGCCAGAGCGGGTCTTTGAATTGCCCAACTTTGAACGACAGCGGCGTCTGCTCAAAATGGTAGGTTCCGTAGGCATCCAGTAAGCTGAAGGGCGCCCCCTGGTCGGCGGACAACTGCACGAAGTAGTAAATGTCCTTGGTGTAATTTCCGTCAAACGTGAAGCGCGCGCGGGTGATGTCAAAGCCGTTTTGCGTGTCGTAACCGGTCTTGCCGGTCTCACCGCCCCCTTTGACAGGAATGCTTTCGCGGTAGCTGGTCATGTTGCGGAAATCCAGCACCGCGCCGGGGTGGAAGGAAAAGGCCCCATCGCCGCTCCGGATGACAAACCCCACGTTAGGGTCGTACCCGCTGGAAAGTTCTGTCTGGGCGTCCGCATCGGCCAACACCTGCTTGATGACCGCCGCACGATCCGCCTCAGCCTCGGCCTGATTGGCTTGAATCGAATCCAGCTTGGCCTGCATCGCGTTCAGCCGCGCCTGCATGTCGGCGATGGTCGCCGCCGTCGGAGCAGCATCCGCTGATGCGGGCGCCGTCGCCTGTGCGGCCGCCGCTCGCGTTCCCATTCCAATTCCCAAGGCCACCAACGTCGTTAACGCACGCCGCTTCATGTCTTCCTCTCACTTTCATTAAAAAAGGTTGACGTCCAGCCGCACCGAGCGGCAGACCAGTTCTCTGAATCGAACAACATATATAAATACTACATCTTTAATAGAGATTAAAAAGCGCACGAACCGCTGTCAAGAGCGCAGATTTCGCTAGATAAGATATAAAGCTTTATAATATAATAACTTAAGAAATAAATATTTTTCCTATAGTATTGATCTTTAATTGTTGGCGACAAGGCTGCCGAAACCCGCCATCGTCTCTCAAAGAAGTAGGCGTTACTCCTTTGCGGATAAAAATTTAGAGAAAAAATGCAACTCAAATGATCGGCGCGAATACTCTGTAGCGGACGCTTTGCTTCCTAATGAAATTGGCGGGTCAGCGTTTGTAGCCGCAGAGAGGGCTACGATTTGGTTGTTGAGGACAATAAGGAGTTTCCTCGATGTCGATCGTCGCCTTCGCGCTGAAGCGCCCGTACACCATTGCCGCCGTGCTTGCGCTGGTCTGCCTGCTCGGCGTTGGCGCGGCGCTGCGAATGCCGGTCGATATCTTCCCCGAAATCGACATTCCCGTAGTCAGCGTTGTGTGGACCTACAACGGGATGAGCCCCGAGGATATCCAAAACCGCATCGTCGTCCTGCACGAGCGGCAGCTTGCCTCGCTGGTGGACAACATCCAGCGCATCGAATCCAACAGTTACCAGGGCGTCGGCGTCATCAAGGTCTACCTCAACGAAGGAGCCGATGTCACTCGCGCCGTCGCGCAACTGTCCAGCAGCGCCCTGGTCGTTCTGAAATACATGCCGCGCAACATCACGCCTCCCCTGGTGCTGCGCTACGGGGCGACCGATGTTCCCATTATTCAGCTCAGCGTCTCCAGCAATTCCCTCTCCGACACCAAGCTCAATGACTTAGGCCAGAACATCATTCGCCCCGATTTGGCCGTCGTGAAAGGCGCTTCCATCCCGTACCCCTACGGCGGCAAGCCGCGCGTGATTATGGTGGACTTGGACAAGAACGCCCTGCAATCGCACGGCCTATCCGCCACCGACATCAGCGACGTGCTGACCCGCCAGAACGTCATCATGCCGTCGGGCGACGTGAAGTTGGGGAACAAAGACTACACCGTCTCCATGAACAACAGCCCCGACCTGATTGACACCATCAACAATTTCCCCGTCACCGACGCCAACGGGAAAATGGTTTTCATGCGCGACCTCGCGCACGTCCACGACGGCTACCAGATTCAAACCAATTCGGTCTCGGAAAACGGTCGGCCCGGCGGCTTGATGATGGTGCGCAAAACCGGCGGCAGTTCGACGCTGGCCGTCGTCAACGGCATCAAGGATATCCTGCCGGAGCTTCGCCTTCTCATGCCGGCCGGCGTGGACATCAAGCCGATCTTCGACCAATCCATTTTCGTGAAGGCATCGCTGAACAGCGTGCTCATGGGCGGGGCAATGGCGGCGGGACTGACCGCCCTGATGATCCTCCTCTTCCTGGGCAACTGGCGATTGACGCTGATTATCCTGGCCTCCATCCCACTGTCGATCGTCACCGCACTTCTGGCGATGTACTGCATGGGTCAGACACTCAACACCATGACCTTGGGCGGCTTCGCGCTGGCGGTGGGCATCCTCGTCGATAACTCCACCGTGGTCATCGAAAACGTCGAGCGGCATCTCAAGGAACTGAGGAAGGATCTGATAAAGGGAATCCTCGACGGGGCCGCCGAAATTGGCGTGCCGACCCTTCTTTCCACTCTCGCTATCTGCATCGTCTTCGTGCCGATCTTTCTGCTGCAAGGGACGGCCAAATACCTCTTTTCGCCGCTGGCCATGTCAGTGTGCATTTCGCTGCTGGCCAGCCTCGTGCTTTCATTCACGCTCGTTCCCGTC
>JBEKYH010000387.1:0-5091 GCA_049511115.1 Tepidisphaeraceae bacterium
TGTACGTCGGGTTGGCGCTGGATGGCTCGCGCAATGACTCGTTGGAGATCGGCCCGACCGCGCCGCTCGCCGCATTGGTGTTGTAGCCGATCTCATCGTTGATCAGATCGTAGAATCCGTCGATCGATCCTTCAGCATGCCACTGCACCACCAGGGCCGAGTTGTTCTGGTTGATATTCGCTCCCGTGTCCTGGCCAGATGGATCGCCGCCGGGCGGGAACGTGTTGCCCGTGTAGGGGTCCGTCCAGGTATCGGCGCTGGCGATGTTCGAACTGGCCAGTTGAACATTGGTATTGGGATCATTGGGCGCCGTGTAAACCACCGGCGCGCCGTTTAATCCGTCATTCAGCGTGATCGACGTTCCCGGCTCCAGCTCGGTAAACGCGCCCGACAGATTGAAATTCTTCAATGCGGTCTGCCCGCTGAACGAGATGACCACCGGCGGATTGTTGACATTGTTGGAACTGGAATAGGCCGCGCCATTCACGGTCCCCTGAAGCACCGGACCGGCCTGGTTCACATCGTAGTAACTGACGCCGTTGATCACTTCCGTTCCCGCCTTGGCGGATGACGGGCGGTGAATGAATGAAATTCCTGCGACGGCGGCGGCCGAGGCCCACAAAAGGGCCGCGGTGGACTTTCTGGACGGCTGCATGACGAGTCTCTCCTCCTCCCCGAATCTGGGAGGCTCTAAGGTGTTGGATTGAAAAAGAAGGCTTTGTTCTGATGCGAAGCGGGTTGCATCCGCCGACACGCTCGCGCGAGATTTTCAGGTGCGTTCATTGCCATGACTCCTTGTTTGCCGGGTTATTTGTCTAATGTATAAAAGTCCGGTCCCCACTGATTCCTGGGATAGACGGTTTCCGTCACGTGCTTGGTTTCAACATGGCCGTCGACGTACAGGAAATTGGATTTCCGCAAATCCCAATCGCTTCCCGATGCGCCGCCGACGCTTCCCATCTTCTTGCTGCCGTGATTGCGGCCGACCCAGTCCAGCTCGCACAGCGTGTTGGGCCCGCTCGGATTGTCCTCGGGATCATGCGTGAGGTTTCCCACCGAAGCCCAGATGAAGTTCTTGGTATACAGAAGTTGGTAGGCGTACTGGGCTCCGCCCGTGACCGAAAACGGGCTGATCCCGTTGATCGGCCGGCGGCTGCCGCTGACATACGGCGTCGACGCGCTTGAAGCCGGGCCGCTGGTGAGGGGATTGGCTTCGATGACCGCCTGCGTTCCCCAGATTTCCGTCGCCATGATCGTGTTGACCGAATCCTGCACGCGCGAGGCCTGCACGAATTTGTACATCCGCACGTTCTGACGGTTATCAAACGGAATCTCGAAGATTCCGCGCGGGCACAGCGCCTCATTCACCGAATACGCGCACCGCGGCGCCTGCCAGTCCACGCAGAGCGAGCCGTCCGGATTGGTCGTCTCATTCGCCAGGCCGGCGTCGTTGTTGCCCGGGTACGTGTTCGCCGGAGGCAAACCGCCGTTGAGCAACGCCGGGCAGGTGAACATGTCCCATCCCTGCCGCGAATAGTAGATCGAATCCGTTCCGAACAAGTTTTTCTCCGAATAGAGAAAAGCCGACCAGTGCACGTAGCCGCTGGACGGTTCCGTCGGAAGCTGGCGCCCCTGCGAATCCCAACTCAGTCCCTTGTAGTAATTGGACGGCGGGAAGACCCCTCGATAGTCGTCGATGTACTCGGTTATTCCCTGGCCAATACTGCGCAGATTGGAGGTGCAGACGATCGTCTGTGACTGCTGCCGCGCCCGGCTGAGCGCCGGCAGCAATATGCCGATCAACACGCCGATGATCCCGATGACCACCAGCAACTCCACCAACGTAAATGCCTTCCTTGCGAACCCCATGACCACACGCTCCCTTTAATACCTATTAAACACATAGACTTAATAGGTAATAGTATTATCGAAGTGCCACCCAATTGTCAACTACTCAGCTATTATTAATAGGAAATTGGATCAAGAAACGTTGATTGTGGCTTTTCGGGGTCGATTCTCAACCAGCGCTGGGTGCAAAAAAAACTCGTGCCAACGCTTCGTCGTGGCGCTAACCCCCGTACAATTTGCCCCTCCGCCTCAGATAAACCCCCATCCCCATAGCCTTCGCACTCGATTGCGCGGTATGATGTCCTTCGACGCCATACCATTTCGCGCGACTTCTGCCACAGGCCGTTAAGGCGTCGAATGGTCATTTGGAGGATGAGATGGCCCGTTTCAAATCCGGCAGAGCCGTCGCCACGCAGAGAATTCTCCTAGCCGCCGCGGCCGTTGGCGCATTTGCTGCCGCGACCGCGCACGCCCCGGCCCAGGTTACCCTCTCCCAAAACGGCAGCAACTGGACCATTGCCAACGGCCTTTTGACGGCCAACTTCAGCACCACCGGCGAGGAGATCAACTCCATCGAATTCGACGGCGGCGGCAACCTCCTCAACCCCGGCGGCGGCACCGGCGGCAGCCTCGACCAGGAATTCGCCGGCACCCCGTTCGGCGCAGGCCCGCAAACGCCCAGTTACCAGATCGGCCCCAATAACAGTTACGTCGATGTCTGGACCACCGTCGCATCGGAGGGAACAGCGGAGAACTCCAGCGGCGCCTACATCAACCCGATCACCTACGCGTTTCACTATGTTGTATTTGCCAACGATCCAACCATCTTCTGTTACGAAACGGTCAGCCATGCCTCGACCGACCCGGCCACCAGCATCGGCCAGGGGCAATTCCTCTTCCGTTCCAATCCGTCCCTGTTCCCCAATCTGTACCAAATCAACTCCGGCCCGAACCAGGCCGGCTATGCCCAGACGACCATCGGCATCCCCAGCACCAACCCGAATTTCTCCAGCGTTACCGCCCAAGCGGGCCGCACCGTGCAGAACGTTACTTACGACCTGACCGGCAGCGGCATCCCAGGCGACAACGGCACCAATTTTTTCACCAAGTACGACTACTCCATCTATCCTCAGCTTTACCAGGCCGAGACGATGTATGGCAGCCAATACGCGGTCTCGGAGGTGATCCCCAGCACCGAGACCATGACCGGCGGCCCGACCAAACAGGAACTCGCCTACACCGACCCGGGCATCCTGAACATGGAGTTCCTCTCCGATCACTACGGCATCGACGGCCCCGGCACGGGAACCTACCCCGGCTATGCCTACTATCCTCCGCAGGGTGTGAACTCGACTGACATCTTCGGCCCCTTCGCATTTCGCATCGGCTCCTCCACCTCGCTGACCGCCGCACAGATTAACCAGGATGCCATCAACGCCATCCCAACCGACGTCACCGAGTTCAACGAGGATTCCGAGCTTATTTCCAGCGGCTATGTGCCCGCCGTCCAGCGCGGCAGCGTGCAGATCAGCGCCACCAGTTCCGCCGGCTGGAGCAGCAATATCGACAACAACACCATCGTCCTCTCCGAGCCTGGCGTGAACATGCAGGAGTCCACGCAAGGCGATCAATATTGGGCGCAAATCGCTCAAAACGGCACCGCGTCTATCAGCGACGTGGCCCCCGGCACGTATCGCCTTACTCTTTACGAACTGGGCCAATGGGGCGAGACCCGCTACGACGGCGTGCAGGTGAAAAGCGGCCAGATCAGCATCCCGCAGAATCTGAAATTCACGCCCGAAAACTTCGGCACCGCCCCGCCCATCTGGACGATCGGGACTCCCAATCGCTCCTCCAATGAATTCATGAACGGCCACACCGCGACGGGGCAGGACCTTCGCCAATATTACGGTGCCTACAACTTCTGGGCCGAGGAGCAGGCCCTGGGAACGCCCGGCTATGTCTCCTACTACGCCACCGCCGTCGGCGCGACTCCCGCCACTAATAACCCCAACGACTGGATCGCCAACCAGTGGCAGACATTCAATCCAGGAATCTACGACGCCGCTGACGGAACCACCGATGGATACTCCAAGGGTTTGGGTGTCGGCGGTGGCGCACCGGCGTATGTCATAAGCGGCGGCGGGGCGGCCAGCTATCATGGCTCGCCCTGGCAGGTCAATTTCACCTGCACGCAGGCCCAGATAAACCAGGGACAATACGTCGTGCTGTCGGTGGGACTAGTGGCGCAGGATGCCAGTCTGGTTGTAGCGCTCAACGGACATTCCGAAACCTGGAGCTACAACAATTTCAGTCCCAACGACCCCATGATTCGCAGCGGCGACGCCGGTTTCTACCAGTGGGCGGCGTTTCAATTCCCCACCAGTGATCTGAACTCAGCCGGAGCTCTCGATCAATTCACTTTCGGCGTGAGCTCGCATACCGACGGCGTCATGTACGACGCCCTGAGGATGGAGATCACCAATACTTCCGCTTCCCCGACCACGACCGGCTGGTACGATTACAACTACATCACGAGTTCTACACTGGGCCAGAACGACGCCGTCTCACATGCCGCGAGTAACTCATTCGCCCCCCAGCCTGCCGCCCTCACCTGGAACAACGCCGGCGGCGCCGGCGACGGCGTCACCTGGGACACCGCCGCCCAGAACTGGAACAACGGAATCACCGAAGCGCTTTACGCCGACGGCAGCGGCGTCTCCTTCACGGACATCAACAACGGCAACTACAACATCACCCTCAACAGCACGGTCTCGCCCGGCCCGATCCTGGTGAACAATTCCCTCGGCAATTACACCATCAGCGGCTCCGGTGGAATCGCCGGAACCAGCAGCCTCACCAAAGTCGGCTCCGACACACTGACGCTCTCAACGGTCAACACCTACACCGGCGGCACATTCGTCAACGGCGGCGCGCTCGTCGCCGGAACTAACGGCGCCGTGCCCAATGGAAACGTCTCGGTCACCTCCGTCGGCAAACTGGTCCTTGCCCCAGGCACGGGAGCGGCGACAGTGCCGTCGATCAGCGTTGCCACCGGCGGATTCGTGGATATCACGAACAATTCTCTCATCATCAATTACGGCGTAGGCGGCATCGACCCCGCCGCGACCATCCGCGGCTATCTCACGACGGGTTACAACAACGACACCTGGACCGGCACCGGCATCATGAGCAGCACCGCCGCGTCCAACCCCGGCTTGTACGCGGTTGGCTACGCCGACG
>JBEKYH010000388.1:0-5079 GCA_049511115.1 Tepidisphaeraceae bacterium
GTCCGCGCCCGCGGCGCGATCAGGCTTGTATCCACCGGCTCATAAGTAATCTGCGGCGCGTCGGCCGACTTGTCGTAGCGGGCGATGGTCGCCTTGAGGAAATTGGCGTCATCGCGCTCGGGATACGCCGGCTTAAAATGCGCCCCGCGCGATTCGTTGCGCTGCAGCGCCCCTTTTAATATTGCCTCTGCGAGCACAATCATGTCGCGCGTGGCCCGGGCGAAAGAGAGATTCTGGTTCGTCCACATCCCCGTGTCGGAAAGCTTCACCTTCCGATACCGCTGCTTCCATTCCTGGCAGCGGGCCAGCGTGAGTTCGAGCTTGTCGTTGTGCCGCACGACCGTGCAATGGTCGGTCATCCATCGGCCCATCTCCTGCCAGAGCAGATAGGGATTCTCATCGCCCTGATTGGAGATCAGCCAATTGGCCCGATCGTTCTCCTGCTTCACGACTGCGTCGAACGCGGACTGCGGCGCATCCGCCGATGCGAGGGGTGCGTTGACGCAATAATTCTTGACGCATAGGCCGCCGAACAAGCCGTCGAAGATGCACGACAGCAGGCTGTTTGCGCCGAGGCGGTTGGCTCCGTGATAGGCGAAATTGGCCTCGCCCATCGCGTAGAGGCCGGGGATGTTCGTGGAGAGATTATCCGGGTCGCCGGTCTTGAGGCCGCCGGTTTTTTCGTCCTTCTTGAAACCGACCCAGAGCCCGCCCATGCTGTAATGCACGGCCGGGAATATCTTCATCGGCTCATCCAGCGGGTCGGTGCCGACGAATCGCTCGTAGATTTCCAGGATTCCCTCGAGCTTGGCCAGCACCTTCTCGCGGCCGATCTCCTTGACCGTGTCGCGCAGGTCGAGATAGACCATGTTGCCGCCGCCGACGCCGTATCCATCCTGGCAAATCTGGAAAATCTCGCGCGTGGCGATATCGCGCGGGACGAGGTTGCCGTATTTGGGATACCGCTCCTCGAGGAAATAAAACCGCTCATTTTCCGGCACCGAATTGGGCGCCCGCGACGCATTGGGATGCGGCTTCCACGCGCCATTCTCTTTCACGGCCGGCACCCAGACGCGGCCGCCTTCGCCGCGGGCGGATTCGGAAATCAAGCGGCATTTATCCTCGCCGGGAATCGCGGTGGGATGCACCTGGATCAATTCGGGATTGCCATATTTCGCCCCCGCCTGATAGCAGCGCGAGGTTGCCCCGCCGGTGCAGATGACCGACATGGTGCTCTTGCCGAAGATCATGCCATTGCCTCCGGTGGCGATGACGACGGCATCGGCCCTGAAGGCGCGCACCTGCATCGTCCGCATGTCCTGGGCCACGATCCCCACGCACGCCGGTGAACCGCCCGCGTCCACAATCACCGGCCAGAGAAATTCCCAGAATTCATATTTCTGGACATGCCCCTCGACTTCATGGCGGCGCACCTGCTCATCGAGGGCGTACAGCAATTGCTGCCCCGTCGTCGCGCCGGCGAAAAATGTGCGCTTAATCAAACTCCCGCCAAAAAGCCGCAGCGAGCGCTGGCCCTCGGGCGTGCGATTGAAAGGCACGCCCATGCGATCGAGAAGATCAATGATCTTGGGCGCCCAATAGCACAGTTCGTGCACCGGCGGCTGGTCCGCGAGAAAATCGCCGCCCAGGACCGTCTCGTCGAAATGCACCCACTCGCTGTAACCCTGCTGGCGCGCGATATCGTTGCAGGCGTTGATTCCGCCTTGCGCGCAGACGCTGTGGCTGCGCTTCACCGGCACCATCGAGAACAGATCGACGTGCACGCCTTCCTCGGCCAGCCTCATCGCGCAGGCCAGTCCCGCCAATCCGCCGCCGACGACTATGACACGATGCTTGGACGCCATGAACGCAACCTCATTTCGCTGCAAGCAGCAGCTTCCGTTTCTGGTGGATGAATTTCAAATGATGATCGACGTGGTTGGCAATGCGCTGGAGCATCTCCGCCAGGGATATCGCCCCAACCTCGGTGTGCATTCCCTTGCGCGCAAACGCCGCCTCGGGCAATTTGCGGAGGATTCGCGCGGTCTGGCGGGAATTAATTTCCATCAGGTCCAGCGCGTCCGGCAAGGATTGATCGTGGTAATGCAGGCTCTTGGTGAACTGTGTCTCGTCGTAAGACTGCAAAACCGCGTTATCCATGGCGACGATGCGCTTGAGCCGGTCCGCGCCGATCAGGTCGCTGTCGGCCAGATGAATGACAATCTGCTGAATCGACCACGTCCCCGGCACCGGGAATGACTTCACCTGCTCGTCGCTCAGTCCCGCCACGGCAGCGCGCACGTTGGCGGGGCCGTGCTCATATTTGTCGATCCACTCGTTAATCGTCATGTCCTTCCTCTATCTCAACCGCGCCGCGACTATCCGTGCTGCATCAGGGCCGCCGATGTCAGCGTGGCGACCAGGGCCGTCATCCCGCACGCAAAGGTAAACAGGAATATGGCCAGGCAGACCCATCCCCAGCGCCGCTGCGCGCCGGAGGTGACGGTCAGGCCCCAGGAAATCGCGGCCGTCCAGAAGCCGTTGGCCAGGTGGTAGCAGGCCGCGAGGATGCCGACGGGATAGACGAACCAGCCGATAAACCAGTTGGCATTCATGTGGGCGATGGTCGATTCCGACGCATGCCACGGATCAAACTTCAAACTCGCCGCCCACCATCCCTTCATGGCCGTCACATGGAAAAAAATAAACGCCACCAGCAGCAACGCACTGATCCGCTGGAAGACGTAAAAAATGTTCTTGCTGTATGGGTACTCCTTGATATTAGGCTGCGCCTTATAGGTGAGCCACAACCCGTAAAACGTGTGATACAAAATCGGCAGATAAATCAGCGTCCACTCCACCGGCGTCAACAGGGGGATGGAATGGATCGAATTCACCTGCCGCTGATAAACGGTGAGCGGATCGCCGGGCCGATATCCCTCGACGAGGGTCGCGTTGACCAGCAGATGCACCATCACATATCCGCCAAAGAGAATGCCCGTGAGCGAGTGCAGCCGCCGCAGATGAAACGGCATATGGCGAGCGAGGGCGCTTGGATGGGAGGGTTCAGCGGGTAAGGTGGTTGCGGTCATGGTTTCCTTCAGATCGTGACTTTTCCAAGGTTGGGATTATAGGGGCCTATGCGGGGGGTGCCAAACGGTTGGCAGCACTCGTCGCCCACGTTCAAGTCCTAGGTGGTCGCGCGGTCCACTTTCAGCGAACCGAGTATTGTGCAGATGCCCGCGTGATCCGAAGCTGGAAGCTGTTGGGTATACCGGAGAATTGCAGTATCCTTTAGACGGCAATAAGGCAAGGCAACCCGAATGTCATTAACGGAAAATAATGTAAAGGCTGAACTTAGCTATGCCGCTCTGCACGCGGTTGCAGCCCAATGCGGTTTCGGGTGTTCGGCGGCTCCGAGACACGAGGACGATGGCGGCGTCGATGCGACCGTTCATATACGCGCCAAGCTCGATTCCGACTCGTTCCTGAAGGATTTTCATCTCAACGTGCAGTTAAAGGCGACCTCGCACGAGTTGTCTCGTCCAAACGACCGATACTCCTATCCATTGACATCCGCCCATTACAATAAGCTTCGGGACCCAGACGTGGATATCCAACGTGTGCTAGTGGTATTGCTGCTGCCGGACGATCGTTCAGAGTGGCTTCGGGTCTCGCCGCTGGAACTTGTGCTCAAAGGACGACTGCGTTGGACAAGCATTCGAAATGCTCCGGCTCTGTCGGAAGCGCAACAGTCGGTTACAATCGGATTGCCAGACGGGAGAGTTCTGACTCCAGCCACCTTGAGAGAACTTGCTGTCAAGAGGTCGAAAGGAGAGTGGGTTGACCATGCCATCTGACCTACTTGAACAATTGGCGAGGATATCTCCGAATGACGCGCGCGGTTATGTGAAGGCGAAGGGGTGGAGACGTCAAATGCCCGATGTTGGACGTTTGGCGGTCTTTCAACATCCAGCAAGTGACTTGGATCAAGTTCTGCTTCCACTTGAACCCCAGCGATCAGATTACGCGGATCGAATGGCGGATGCGATTGACAAATTGGTTGAGATCGAACGTCGTCCCGCGCCGGTCATTCTCTTCGACATCACGAACTATGACGCCGATGTAATGCGCTTTAGGGTCGCATCGTCAACAACAGAGAGAGGAACTTTGCCGCTCGAAGATGCAATCAACTTGCTGGCTGGGGCGAAGAAATCCCTTATGTCGGCGGCGCACTCGGTGCTCGCGCCGCGAAAGTTTCACCCTTGGCTCGGTCGTAGCGAGGCCGATGAGCTTCTAAAATCTTGCCGGATGGGCCAAACTGAACGAGGCAGTTTTACGCTCACGATCTCATGTCCTCTTCGTTCGGTCGAGCCGCAAGCCGGCGTGACCGACCATGGGGCCGAACCATTCGCACGGCGAACAACGCGTTTGCTGACGGAATCCGTGGCGCGCATATGGGCCTCCATCCGGTCCGACAGCATTTTTGAGGCATTGGAGGCTCTGCCTGGGCAGCCCGTTATTAGCGCGAATCTGTGCGAAGCGATTCTGAAAATGCGGCCAGAACACGATGACGCGGCGCTTTTCTTCAGCGCTTCGTGGGCGGCGGCAATACCTAATGGAACCGATTCCGTTGGACCTACAGCGATTAGTTTCCAAGCCGATGATTTCGCCGAGATCGAAAACCTGTACGATCAACTGAAGCCGGAGACGAGGCCCGCAACCGAGTATTTCGTGGGCCAGGTGGATCAACTGAAGGGCGGCCTCTCCGAAGAAAACGCACGTCAAGGAGAGGTCGTTCTGTCGCTATTCGATACTGTAACCGAAGAAGTGCTGAAAACACGCGCCAATCTTGACGTGGAGCAATATAAGCTTGCCGACGAACTGCATATGAGCGGTGAAATGCTGGTTGTTCATGGAAGAATCCAAAGAGGACGGCGGGTCTCACGACTAAGTGAAATTCGGCGGTTTGAGAGATTCAATCCCGAAAGTACCCATCTCCAATCGCCGACCGGAAATTAATGACGCCTGTGAAGCTGCCAATCAAGCTTGGGACTTCTTGGGCTTCCAATTTCGTTA
>JBEKYH010000389.1:0-5047 GCA_049511115.1 Tepidisphaeraceae bacterium
GCAGCGGGCGCTCCGACCTCTTAAAATAAGCCTGTAGCGATTGTTGCGCCGCCTGCCGAACTGATGGCCCGCTCCTCGAAGCCCGCCCGCCTCCGCTCCCTTTAGCCGCGCGCGCGGCGGCCGCGCGAGTCATTTGCGCTTCCTCGCTTCACCCGGCGCGGACTCTGCCTGTGGCTCCAGTTTGCGCGTGATGCGAATCGCCCGATTTCCCCTGAATTGCCCAATCTTCCCAAAAAACTTCCCTTGCCCCTCCACCTGCATCAGCACTTCACCGCGGCAATCCTTGCCGGTGGTGATGACATCCCCCAGGGAAAGCGACAGCAGGTCATTCAAAGTAATGGTCGTCTGCGCGAGGAAAACCCGCGCCTCCACCGGCGCCGTCCGCACATTCTGCGTCAGCTTGCGGAGGTGATCTTCCTGCCCTCCCTTGCGGTGATAGCTGAACCAGTTCTGGGCCGCCAGCACCCCCATGATCGGCTCAATCACGTTATACGGGATGCATAGGCTCATCGTCCCGGCGCGATTCCCCATCTTCAATTCAAACCCCACGACCACCACCGTCTCATTCGGTGGCACGATCTGCGCAAGCTGCGGATTGCTCTCAAAATCATGCACGGTAAACGTCGTCGGCGTCAGATTGCTCCACGCCTCCGATAGATGCTGCGTGGCCCGGTCGGTGATGCGCTGCACCAGCCGCTGCTCAATCTGCGTCAGCGGCCGCTGCGGAATAAACAGGTCGGCGTTGCTCCCCCCCAGCAAACGGTCAATGATCGGGTAAATTATCAGCGGGCTGATTTCCAGGCACAATTGTCCATCAAGCTGCTCCGCCTTCAGGAGATTAAAACACGTCGGATTCGGCAGCGAATGGATGAATTCGCTGTAGGTAAGCTGCTCGATATGCGCGACCGAAACTTCAATGATGGTGCGCAAATACCCTGAAATCGCCGCCCCGAAGTTTCGCCCAAAACCCTCGTGCAGCGTCTCCAGCGCGCGCATCTGATCCTTCGACACGCGCTCGGGCCGCTTGAAATCGTAAAGGGCTACTTCGAGCTTGTTCTTCGACCCCGCCGACGGCTTGACCGACTCCTGCCGCACCTGCGCGGTATCCACCGCCGCAAGCAGGGCATCCACCTCGGATTGGTCCAGTACGTCCGTCAAATACCGCGGCCTCCTTGCCGCCTCGGAGCAAATCCTTCGTTAGCTTACCTCATTATCGGACATTCGCGGGGAATTTCCATACTACACCGCTGTCGCCGCCGCTGCCGGCTTCATTGCCGATCCTGTTTCGATGGGTAAATCATTGGCGAAAAGACCGTGCGTGAGCCGCTCTCCCGCGGCAAACTTGGTATCACACGGATCGTGATTACTCCGCGCGCTCGGGTAGGGTGGGCGTACTCGCCCACCGGTTGACGCGAGCGGTGGGCGAGTACACCCACCCTACACCTACGCCAGAACGCGCGCATAAACCAATCACGATCCGTATCACTTGCTCTTGGACCTCAAAATCCTCACGCGAAACGCGGCTGCAACCGCCTTTCGGTCGGTTAAATCCAGCTTCGGCGCAGGTTTGCCAGGTTTATCCGGATATCTGGAATAGATCTCCTGCAAGACCTTCTCCACGTCGCTTGGTTTCTTCATTTTCATAGCGACCTCTAGGCGTGAGCGGAAGGCTTTGCGGTTGCTCTGACGCCCACCGCCGCTTGCTCACTGCTTTGGTCGAGCAGCAACCGCTCGATTGTTATAGGGGCCGAGATACCGATTGTCGCCGCGGTCAATGGTGTGTTGACTTGTCCCGACTCAAAGAAAACCAGCGCCAGCGCTCCACCAATAAGCAGCCTTACGACTTCGCTTGCCACATGACCCGCCGAAAAGAACCGCTTTGGAAAAGTGCCTCCTCTGGCGCGCACCACCTTAACGAATTCCAATCCATCAACCAGCGACCCGCCGAACAGGCCCCAGAGAAAATACTGCCAACCCGCGCTCATGTAATGTGGTCGCCTTTGGCTCGTAATCTACGCTGATTCGCAGGCAGAGTAAGTTTACGGTCGTGGCTGCGGTCACCCCTCCTACCACCTCTTCACCTGGCTCGCCACCTTCATCGGCAGTCCGAACAGATCAATAAACCCGCGCGCCGCTGTCACGTCATACCCTTCCATGCTGAAGCTGGCCAACTGCGGATCGTACAGACTAAACGGGCTGGTCACTCCGGCCGCCGTCGCGCGTCCTTTGAATAATTTCACCTTCACCAGCCCGCTCACCGTCGCCTGCGTGTGATCGACAAACGCCTGCAACGCCTCGCGCAGCGGATGAAACCACTGCCCGTTGTAAACCATCTCTGCGTACTTCAGCGCCACCTGCTGCTTGTAATGGTACGTGTCGCGCTCAATGCAAATCTGCTCCAGCGCCTTGTGCGCCTCATATAAAATCGTCCCGCCCGGCGTCTCGTATGCCCCGCGCGATTTCATTCCAACGAGCCGATTCTCCGCCAACTGCGTCTGCCCGACCGCATGCCGCCCGCCCATGGAATTCAACTCCGCCAACAGCGTATGCCCCGGGAGCTTCCGCCCGTTCACGGAAATCGGATTCCCCCGTTCAAATTCAATGCTCACGTACTCCGCCTCATTGGGCGCCTGCGACACCGGCGCCGACATCACCCACAGCTCATCCTTCGGCTCATTGGCCGGCGATTCCAGGTCCGCTCCCTCGTGGCTGATGTGCCACAAGTTGCGATCGCGCGAATAAATCTTCGTCTTGCTCTGATCCACCGGCACGCCTTTCTGCTTGGCGTAGTCGATGGCGCTCTCCCGGTCGCGCAATTCAAACGTCGGGTCCTTCCACGGCGCGATGATCTTCAGCGCCGGATCGAGCGACATATACGTCAGCTCAAACCGCACCTGATCGTTCCCCTTGCCGGTCGCCCCATGCCCGACCGCATCCGCCCCCGTCTCCTGCGCCACCAACACCTGATGTTGCGCGATGATCGGCCGGGCAATGCTCGTCCCCAGCAGATAATCCGCCTCATAAATCGCCTGCGCCCGCAGCATCGGGAAACAGAATTTCTCGACGAACTCCTGCCGCAGGTCCTTGATGACCACCTCGTCCGCGCCGCTGCGGCGGGCCTTTTCCTCGATCCCCTTGAGCTCGTCTCCCTGCCCCAGTTCCGCCGCGAACGCCACCAGCTTCACGCCCGGATACCGGTCCTTCAGCCAGGGCAATATGACGCTGGTATCCAAACCCCCGCTGTATGCCAATACGATCTTCTTGGGATGATTCTCCGGCTTTGTGGCCATGGCCGCTCCATTTTGTAGTTGTAAAAAGTCGAGCAATTCCAGAACGCGCCGCAATCAGTCTTCGTCTTCTGAATCCCCCGCCGACGGTCCCGGCGGCAGCGGCTGCTGCGGTTGGTTCTGCTTCTCTATGACATGTTGTATCACATTCAGGCGGCTGATGACCGCCTCCATCCCCGCCGGCCGCTTCCGCGGGCTGCTCGCCACCATTTCCATGACCAGCGCCGACAATTGCGGCGGCACCTTGGGGTTCAAATCCACCGGCGACGGAATGCGCTCATCCACCAGGAATGTGTTCTCCCCCTTTATGCCCGTTTTCTTGACCGTATAGCGAGTGGGAATATTCTTGCCGGTCAGCGCCCAATACAGCGTCGCCCCCAAGTTGAACACATCCGTCTGCGGCGAGATCGGCAGCCGATCCACCTGCTCCGGTGCAATGTAATCCGGCGTCCCCTGGATGCGCTCCTTTTCCGTACCGATTGCGCAACTTTGCCCAAAGTCAATGATCTTCACCACGCCCTTGTCGTCGCGCAGGATATTGTTCGGCTTGATATCGCAATGCACATACCCCATCTCATGCATGGCTTTCAGCCCGTCGGCCGCCTGTAGGAATGTGTCGATGGTATCCAGCAGGTTATCCAGCGGCCGCTCATCCAATGGCCGCCCGTCCACGAGTTCCATTACCAGGTAGGCTTCGGACACCTTCACAAACATCGTCTTGATGATCTTCAGGTCGTACGTGCGGCGCAAATGCGGATTGGTGAACAGCTTGCTCACGGCGTACTCCGCCTCCATCTGCTCGATGAAGCGGATGTCCTTTGGCTCAGCGCGCAGAACGTGCTTGAGTGCGTAGACTTGCTTGGTGACTGGGTCGCTTACCGCGTAGATGGTGCTCCGCGCACCTTCTCCCAGACGCTCCAAGACTTCGTAATTCAGAAGCTTTGGGGGCATGTAACCAGCGACCACCTCGAACAACGCCTTGGGACAGCCTCTAAACCAACATCAAACGCCGTCAAAACCGGGCCACGGTGATGATATTATAATGAGAACGACCGTGATCGGCCTTTTAAGGCCATTGTCCGCTTGGATTTCGCACTATTCTATTGTCGCCGCTTTTTGACAACGCCGCCCCTTTTCGGGGCTAACCCTGCCCATTTCCTGCGGCGCAAGTTACATTAGACAATCTATTAAGAAATCGCAAGCGAAGATATTTATAGGAGGGAAAGTTATTTATACGAGCGAAAGTTCCATTACCTCAATCCCCTCCTCGGCCGGCTTATTGAAAGATGCCGAACAGTGGGGGCACTTGTCCGAATCGACGCTCCTCTGCCTTCCGCAGGACGGGCATTTCACCATCGCCGGCCGGTCCCGTAATGACACCAGCAGCAACACGCCGGGAATCTCCAGCAGCGCCAAAATCGCCACCCAAAGCACCGCCGCTCCCCCTTTGATCCCATAGTGCCGAAACAGCCGCACGCTCACCCCCAGGCAGATCAGCCACACCAGCGCCGCTTCGTACACGAATCGCGACGCCGGCGGAAAACCCTCCTCGCCACCAGCGAGTGTGTAAACCGCAATAAATGATACCGGCATCAACACCTGCCCAATCTCAACCAGCCAATTCGTCTCGATCACCACCGGCTGCGGCAAGGCCGGCAAATCCGTTCGGCTTAGCAAGCTTCCGTTCATATCCGTCTTAATCACCCACGGCTTTGTTCCCGGCCGGTCCCACGCTACGGACCCGCCGGTCCTGAAAAGGA
>JBEKYH010000390.1:0-5033 GCA_049511115.1 Tepidisphaeraceae bacterium
GGGCGTTCCTATCTCTCATCGCAGCGCGGTTCACTTCGTCGAGGCCGAAGCGGACATTTTCAGTATTCGGGGCGAAGACCGAGTCTACCAAGGCTTTTCCGTGGCCTTTGACGCTTCAGTGGAGGAAATCTGGCTGGCATGGCGGGCCGGCGCGACACTGGTGGCGGCAAGCGACAGCATGGCCAAAGCCGGCCCGGATTTGGCGGGTCTGCTCGGCGACGCGGGAATCACGGTGCTCTCCTGTGTGCCGACATTACTGTCGATGATGCGTGACGACATCCCGACGCTGCGCCTGTTGATCCTTGGCGGCGAGGCTTGCCCGCAGGAACTTGTCCGCCGCTGGCACCGGCCCGGGCGGCGCATCGTCAATACCTATGGCCCGACAGAGGCGACCGTTATTGCCACCTACGCGGATTGCCATCCGGATCAGCCGGTGATGATCGGACGGCCTATTCCAGGAATGCGGGCTTGTATTCTCGACACAGACATGCGACCTGTCGCGGCGGGCGAAATCGGCGAGCTTCACCTGGGCGGAGTCGGTTTGTCCCCCGGCTATCTCAATCGTCCCGATCTGACCGCGAAGAATTTTGTTCCCGATCCGTTTTCGGACGATGCAGCCGAGCGCCTCTACAAGACGGGCGACTTGGCGCGATACGCCGGCGACGGACAGATCGAATTCATCGGCCGCGCCGACACGCAAGTGAAGTTGCGCGGGTATCGCATCGAACTCGCGGAGATTGAAGCGGTGTTTTTGGAATCGCCAGCCGTTCAGAGCGCCGCCGTGGCGATGCGATCCGACGCGCAAGGCGGGGCGCAGTTAATCGGATACATCGTCCCGAAAGTTCGGGATCGACTGTGCGAGCGCGAGATTCGCGAAGAGCTTCGCCGGCGTCTGCCGCCGCACATGGTTCCGGCGCTGATTGAGATCGTCGATGGCCTGCCTACGTTACCAAGCGGAAAGGTGGATCGGGCTCGCCTGCCTGCGCCGTGCCCACGGAAGCGGCCGGTCGAATCGGGGCTGTCGCCGATGGAGGAGCAAGTCCGCGTTGTGTGGGAAAGGCTTCTGGCTCCGGTGCACGTCGAACCGGATGCTGACTTTTTTGCCGAGCTGGGCGGCCATTCTCTTGTGGCGGCAATGGCGGTTTCGGAATTGCGGTCGAGCGCGGCGTTTGCCGAGCTATCGGTCGCGGACATTTATAATTTCCCAACCGTGCGCCGACTGGTCACCGAAATGCGGCGCCGCGCCGTTCCCTTGAATCGTCCGGCAGATGGTCCCGCCGAACATCGCGTTGTCGCAGCGGCGAAATCAGGGCGTCATGTGCTCTGTGGTTTTGCCATGGCGGTGGGGCTTTATGTGGTTCTGGGCATCGCCTCGATTCAATTGCTCGTCCCCTATTTGACCTATTCACGCCTCATCGATGCCGGCAACAGTTGGCTCGCGGCGTTGGCCGAGGCGCTCGGTGCGCTATTGGCCACCTATCCGCTCATGCTCTTGATTGCGATCGCGGCCAAGTGGTTGCTGCTGGGCAAAATCAAGCCGGGGCGACATCCGCTGTGGGGTGTGTATTACTTCCGTTGGTGGCTCGCGCATCAAATCATCGGTCTGGCACCCGTGGAAGTGCTCACGGGAACTCCGCTGGCCTGCCTCTTCGTTCGCCTGATGGGCGCCCGCATCGGGCGCGACGTTCACCTAGGCACGGATGCCTTCGCCGCTTTTGACCTCCTCAATATCGGCGACGGCTCCAGCATCGGCGACGGGGCGAGCCTCCTGGGCTATGCCGTCGTGGACGGGACTCTCAACATCGCTCCGATTCGCATCGGCCGCGATTGCTTCGTCGGCGCTCGTTCCGTTGTCGCGCCGGGCGCGACCCTCGACGACACAGCGAGACTCGAAGACCTGAGCCTTCTCCCCGCCAACGCGCGAATTCCTGCGGCCCAGACCTGGGCCGGCTCTCCGGCGCGGCAGGTGGATCAACCAGCACCAATTACGTCGCCTGTGCATCGCCCCGCAGCCTCTCTTCTCCCATTCGCACTGGCATTTCTCACGCTGCCGGTGGTTTACCTGGCTGCCGCCGCGCCAGGCATGGCGCTGATGAACTTCCTCGCGCGCAACACCCCCGGCGACTTCTTCCTCCTCGCCTCACCCATCGCGGCGGCGATGTTTATCGCACTGTTTTGTCTGGAAATCGCCACCTTCAAACGGCTCGCACTCGGCCGCGTTATCGAAGGCGCTTACCCCATTGGCGGCAAGTTTTACCGCCGAAAATGGTTCTTCGACCGGCTTATGGAGATGAGCCTGGAGCTTGTCGGGCCGTTATACGGGACGCTGTATCTGCCGTCGTGGCTGCGAATGCTTGGCGTGCGCGTCGGTCCTCTGGCTGAAGTCTCGACCGCGTGCGCGATTGTGCCGGACCTTCTGAGGTTGGAAGAAGGAAGTTTCATCGCCGACGCCGCATACCTGGGCGGCGCTCATGTCGAACAGGGAATGGCAACCCTGGGCGCTGTGACTGTGGGACGTCGAGCTTTCATCGGCAACAGCGCCGTCGTCGCGCCAGGCTTGACCATCGGCGAAAACTCCCTGATCGGCGTCCTCTCCAACGCCCCGGATGCGGCATCGCGATCAGACACCTCCTGGCTCGGCTCACCAGCGATCAATTTGCCGCGCCGGCAATGCTCGACGTGCGCGGCTGACACTGGCGAAGAGGCGACCTACTCGCCTCCGCCGCGCCTGATGGCACAGCGCCGGCGAATTGAGCTGGCCCGCATCCTGTTGCCCGGCACATTCATCTGGGCGCTGATTTCCGCGGCGATCAAGTTCTTAAGCCAGATCCGGCCGTTCGTCTCGCCGGCGGTTTCCGCGGCCATTTTTCCGGGGATTGTACTCCTGTGCGGAGTCGCATCGCTGGGCATATTGTGGGTGTTTAAGCGAGCCCTGATCGTCCGCTACACTGCGGGCGAATGGCCGCTATGGTGCAAATTCGTGTGGAAAACCGAGCTGATAACCGCCCTGCACGATTGCCTGGCCGCGCCGCTGTTGCTCGACGTCCTCACGGGCACGCCGTTTCTTCCGTGGTGCTACCGATTGCTCGGCGCGAAGATAGGCCGGCGCGTTTTCCTGGATACGACAGAGTTCACTGAATTTGATCTCGTCGAGATTGGCGACGACGCCGCATTGAATGCCGACTGCACGATCCAGACCCATCTCTTTGAGGACCGGGTCATGAAGGTATCGAACGTCCGCATTGGGGACCGCTGCACGGTCGGCGCCGAATCCGTGGTTCTCTACGATTCCATCATGCAGGCCGGCTCATCGCTTGGTCCTCTTTCGCTTTTAATGAAGGGGGAGACATTACCCGCCGGCACGGGCTGGGAGGGGACACCTGCGCAAGCTTCAAAATCCGCATGAACCGGGGTGACTGAGTTCCCGCCCCCGGAATACCGGGAGCGAGAGAAATGGGTCCAGCGCAAATTCTTGGTTTCTGGTCCCCTCTCCATGTACTCAGGGAGAGGGTTAGGGGGTTAGGGTGAGGGTTCTTCCTCGCCCCCATTCGCAAGCACCTCCGGCAACCCAAATGCGACCCTCACCCCGTCCCTCTCCCTGAGTACATGGAGAGGGGGAAAGAAGCGTGAACGCCAACGAATAAGCGTCGTCCGTCCTAGTTTTTTCGCGCGTTGCATTTTTGTTGCTCTCCCGCAGCCTTCGACGGTAGGATGTCGGGCACGGGAAGGGCTTGGGCAACAGCGAGGAGGTTCAGATGCCATCCACGCGAGCGGGCCGCGCGGCGTTATTACCGAGGGTGACATTGCCCGGCGCCAGAGCGCCGGGGCCAAACCGGCGGGCGGCGCATCGCGGCTTTGCGCTCTTCTCACTTCTGGTCGTCATTCTCATCGCGGCGTTTTTGATCGCGGTCCTGCTTCCTTCCATCTGCCATAGCGGCGATACAGCCAACCGCCTGAAATGCACGGATAATCTGCGCCAGATCGGGCTGGGGCTGGAGATTTACGCCACCGATAACCAAGGCCAATATCCCCGCACGCGCTACGAAGTTGCCCGCGTGGTCATTCCTGATGTTTCCAGCGCCGGGGCGAATTCGATCAATCCGTTTGCGGCGAATTCGAGAGTGCCTGCGAATTGTGTGCCGTCGGCGCTGTTCCTGCTTTTGCGCACGCAGGCGATGCCGTCGTCGATATTTGTCTGCCCCTCCACAGCGGCGCGGCCGGATAACTATGGGGGATCTAATGGCGCTGCGATTCAACGCGGCAACTTCACCGCCGTCGCGACTAATTTGAGCTACAGCTATGCGAACCCCTACCCTGACGCAGCGGCGCTGGCCAAGGGGTATAGGCTGTCGGTCGATTTGAATTCGGGCTTTGCCTTGCTGGCCGACCTAAACCCCGGCACGTCCGCCGGCAGCGACGAGCTGTCGGTGAACGTCGGCAGTTCGCCCGCGCAAGTTCACCTGGCCAACAGCCGCAACCACAGCCGTGAAGGGCAGAATGTATTGTTCGCCGACGGGCACATTGAATTCGACGGCACGCCTCTCGTGGGGATCAATCACGACAATATCTATTGCCGCGGCAATGGCGGACCCACGGCGACGAGCCGGGATATCGTCAATTCGCCGAGGGATGCCAATGACAGCGTGCTGCTACCCGCCGATCGCGATTAATGGATGAAATAATCCGAGTGCCTCCGGCGACAAGAGAGAAAAGAGCCCGGAGGTTGAATGCCATCGGAACGTCGCCGTTTTAATCTTACCTCGCTGGTTGTTCTGCTGTTGGCCGGCGCTTTTGCGATATCGATCCTGCTGCCTTCGCTGAATCGCGCCCGCGAGACGGCCAACAAGGTAAGTTGCGCCTGCCGTCTCAAGCAGATCGGGCTTGCCATTCAACTCTATGCGAATGACAACGGCGGGTTCTATCCGCGCACCAAATATGAAGGCGGCGAGGTTGTGATACCCAATGTGTCCAACGCGGGGTTTGATTCGCCGAATCCGTTTTTGGCCAAGTCAACGGTCCCGGTGAACTGTGTG
>JBEKYH010000391.1:0-4979 GCA_049511115.1 Tepidisphaeraceae bacterium
TTCCTCTTACATCCTGGAAACCAGAACGCTTCCGGCGCTCACTTTCACGTTGTAGCGCTTGAGCGGCTTAGGCGGCGGGCCGGAAATGTTCCCGCCCGTGTGCGCGTCGTATTCGCCGCCGTGGCAATTGCAGTGAATCACGTCCCGATCGGGCTGATATTGCGCCGTGCAGCCCAGGTGCGTGCAAACCGCGGTCAGCGCCACCCAGCTCCCGTCCTTGTGATGAATCAGCATGGTCGGCGTTGAGCCGAACTTGAACATCAGCACATTGCCCGGCGCCAGCGTGTCGGCATTGGCCAGGCTGATTTCAGTAACAGCCGACTCGGCCATCGCCTTTTCCGCCGGCGATGCGAGATAGCGGTAAACCGGGTATCCGATCGCCGCCGCATAGCAGACGCCGACGCCGGCCATCGCCAGGCCCACGAAGGCGCGGCGGCCCAGGGTGCCGTCGAAATCGCCGCTTTCTTCCGTTTGTCTTTCCGTATCGCTCATGGCGCCGTGCCCTCCACGATGGGTCGGGCCCGCATCATGACGGAAATCAGCCAACCCAAGACAACCAACCCCGCCACAAAGACCAGCAGGAACAAACCGACCACCGACCAGTTCGTCTCAACGGCCCGGTCCCACACATCAAATCCCTTGGAGGCAAGCGTCAGGTCGCGGATGGCGTCGCGCAGAACCGTCCAGCTCAATTCCGCAAGTAGCGTCGCCACCAGGCCGCCGTATGCCGCCCATTGCAGCCCGATTCGCTTGATGGCCACGCCGAATGCGATTAAGGCAACCAGCAGTCCCGCCGCGGCCCACACGCCGGCGGAGGCGAGCGACAATAACTTGGTCCGCAGATCGCCTTGAATGTCCTGCGGCTGCGCCCAGATCACCCAGGCCAGAATGGCCGCCTGTGCGATGATGCAGGGGACGGCCAGCTTGGCGCCAAGCTCGGCGAGGTAGCCCTTGAGTGTGCCGATGACGCGCGTCTCGCTGGCGATCCAGATCATCCAAAGACCCGCGACCCACAACCCCCCCACCATCATGAACAGCCAGCGCGGCAAGATGGTCGGATCGCCCGTCGGCAATTGAGTTCCGCTGGCCGTCTTGAAATACATCGCCTGCCAGACTTCCGGACGCAGCATCAGCGTCATATTGCTGGAAAGAATGTGGGCGATGAATCCGGCGATGAGCCACGCGAGCAGGCCGATCCACCAGACGTTTTTCCCCGCCTCCGTGCCGGCGGCGAACCGATACAGAAGCCAATAGCACGCCATGAGCAGTGGAATGATCGCGATCCAATACGCGCCAATGAGCACGCTGCTTGTATAGAGCGCCCGGCCGTAAAGCACCTGTGCGAACAGGAGCGGCGGCACGCCGAGATTGATGACGTAGGTCATCACCACCGGCAGTCGCTTGGCGAGCGCCGCCGCGGCGGCGCGACGCTCGTCATGGCGCGGATGATTGCGCATCGCCGACGCCAAAAAGCTCAGCACCGTTGCGATGAGCAACCCGCCGACGAGGGTCTCGACGGCAATGAAATGCAACGACAGCGTCAGCAGATGCAGCGCCTTGAACAGCCAGACGGGCGCTGGCAGAGGAATCGGATCAACCGCGGGAATTGAGCCCATGAAAGAGCCTTTTTCTGAAATGGCCTCAGCCACACAGCACAAGGCATCGCCCGCATCGCACGACACGGCTCGCGCCTCGTTTAATTCCCATCATTTAGAAAACGCCATGCCGCCGATCAGCTGCGTTCTGGGGCATTTAATGAGCGTGAGAGGGGAAATTGACCCAGAATTGAGAGGAATGGGGCGAAGACGCATCCCATTTGTGAGAATGCGTCACTGGACTCCCCGCAATGCCGTACCGTGGCCCATGACCAATCCCTCGGCACAGTGCCCAGTGCCCGTGACGTTGCCTGCAAATGTCCGAGTTGGCGTGTTATCATCTTGGCCGCTCATTGGGACTGAATTCATGCACGGCGAGCTATACATCGCGTTTGTTTTGACGACCACGATCCTCCTGCTGATTCCCGGTCCCAACGTCGCGTTGATCGTGGCCAACAGCGTCGCGCACGGCTCGCGTTATGGCCTGTTGACCGTCGCCGGCACCAGTTCGGCCATGGTCTTTCAACTGACGCTGACGGGCCTTGGAATGAGCGCAATGCTGGGGAATCTGGCCAATTTCTTTGCATGGGTCCGCTGGGCCGGCGTGGTTTATCTGGTGTATCTGGGCGTGACGCACTGGCTCGCCATGCCGGTTGATCCCACCCAACAACAGCCTCAGCCAAAATCCGCGCGAGCCATCTATTGGCGCGGCTTTTTTGTGTCGCTGACCAACCCGAAAACGCTCCTCTTTTTCGGCGCGTTCTTTCCCCAGTTTCTTGTCGCGGGTGACACATCGACCGGCGTACAGATACTGCTGCTCTCCGCCACATTCCTGTGCCTGGCAATCATTCTGGATGGAACCTGGGCAATCGCCGCCGCTCGCGCGCGCTCGCTGCTGGCGGCTCGCGGCCGACTGCGAAACCGCATCTCCGGCGGCATGCTGGTTGGCGCAGGATTGGGGCTCGCCCTGGCGCGAAAACGATGACGTCTGAAAAAAGTAGAAGGCATTCCACCATGCCCGTCGAAATTAAACTTCTCCAAAACGGCGAGGAATACATTCTGGCCAACGTCGCCGCCGATGTATTTGATAACGCGGTCGATAAGAATCTCACGACCGAGTTTCTTGCCGATCCGCGACACCATCTCGCCGTCGCCCTTGATAACGGCCAGGTCGTCGGCATGGCGTCGGGCGTGCATTATGTGCATCCTGACAAGCGGCCACAGCTATTTATCAATGAAGTCGCCGTGGCGCCGGCCCATCGCGCTGCCGGCGTCGGCAAGGCGCTGCTGGGCGCTCTTTTGGAAGAGGGCCGCAGGCTGGGCTGTACTGAGGCGTGGGTGCTGACCGATCGAGATAACAGGGCGGCGATGCGGCTTTACGCATCTCTTGGCGGCGAGGAAGCGACGAAGGATCAGGTGATGTTTACGTTTTGGTTGAACTCGTATTGTGATCCAGCGGGCGTGCCATAGTCATCGATTGCTGGCATCGCCCTGCGTTGGTTTGCAGAAAAGTTTTTTATTTTTTTTTGAATCGCTTCGCGTAATTTTACATCCACGAACAATCGGCCAAGGCGCCGGTATAAATGGTGCATGTTTTGTAAAGGGACGAATGCGGCCATGGTTCACATTGTGGTGCGAGACTATCGCCAGGACGACTGGCCTGCGGTCTGCCGCATCCACGATGCCGCCCGGCGGATTGAGGTTCGCGGCTTCATGCCTCCCGACATCGTTTTGCCGATGGACCAGACTGCAGGTCCCGAAGGATTCTTCGAAAGCCAGACCTGGGTAGCGTGCGTTGAACCCGGGGAGCAAACGATTGCCGGGTTCATAGCCATCAAAGGCGCGGAGATAACCTGGTGCTATGTCGATCCTTCATGGCACCGCCAGGGAATCGGGCGGAAACTCGTTGAGCATGTGAAGCCAATCCTGGGCGAGCACGGATTCGTTCTGACCGTCGCCGAAAACCCGGCGGGCGTGGCGTTTTATCAATCGCTGGGCTTTGTGGTGTGCGCGCGATTTCCCGGCGAAGCGCAAGGATATCCGTGTGAGTGCGTTCGGCTCGCCCTGCCAACCAGTCGGCATCGACAGCGGCCGCCAACGCCGACGGCGCTCGCGTTACGTCTGGCGGGATTCACGCAAGAGTTACCGGGTCGAGCGTTTTTGGGAGAGGACGGCATTTACGATTGGGCGTAGGCCCGTGTCCGAATCCGACCGCAAGACTCAAGCCGATTTCTTCGCCTTGCCCTGCGCCGAGGCGTCAATCATCACGCCTTCCTTTCGTGCCTTCGACTGCAATCTGCCAATCGCCTCTGCCATCGCCGGACTCGGCCGGATGGTGCCGCATTCCCAGCGGCTCACCGTCATCTTTGTCACGCCCAGCCTGCGGGCGAACTGTTCCTGAGTCAGACCGATCGCCTCGCGGAGTCTGACGATAAACCCCGGCGTTATCTTTTCCCGATCCGCGAACACCGCCCGGAGCCGATCCAATGCCCGCACCGCCGGCGGTAACAATAACGGCTTGCCCGACGGATCCGCTTTGAGCCACGCCGCGCGCAGCGAGATGGCCAACATCGCGCCGTTACCGAACGAGACGACGTAAGGGAGGTCCATGCCGGGTTGCCAGGTGTTGGGGACTTGTGTCTGCATATCAGTCATCCCAGTCGAATCATTTCATCGATTGACGATGAGGCACGCGTACGGATTCTGCTACCCGCCCCCTACTTCCCTCCCCCCACATCCATCGCACTCAACGGCACCAGCTTCACCGGGCCGAGCAAGCCCGAATCCCGCAGCGGCCAGCCGGAGGCGTCGAAGACGCCGTAGGCGCCGGGGCTGACGATATTGATGTCGCGGAAAATCTTCCATTTCACGCCGCGGATATCGAGGTCGCGGATGCGATTGGAGGCAAGGTTGGTCACTTCCAGTTCCAGCGTGTTTTGGCCGGGGTGGATGAGGGAGCCGACGTGAACCTGGAAGGGGGCGCTGAATAGCGTCCCGGCGTCCACGCCATTGACGCGGACGCGGGCGCTTTCGGCGACCTTGCCGACATCCAAAAGCCAATCTCCGGCCCCCGCTTGCACCGGCGCATTAAACGTTATCGAATAGACGCCGGTGCCGGCGAAACGCTTGGCTTCGGTGTCGCCGATTTCGGTCCAGGAGGCGAGGTGATCGGTCGAGATGTCGGCGGGCAGCACGGGGCCGCCGTCGGTGAAATGCACCTTCCAGGTTCCGGCGATAGTCGTCGCATCGCCGGCGGTCTGCCAATAGACCCAGGAGGGGCCGCTCACTGCGTCATCGGTAAAGGTGCGCAGCAGGCAGGATTCCAGGGGTTGAAGCTGCAGATAAATCTGCACGCGGCCCGAACTATCGTGCCGCAAGGCGGCC
>JBEKYH010000392.1:0-4968 GCA_049511115.1 Tepidisphaeraceae bacterium
TCGGCCATCTGGGGCGGCACCGGCGGCAACACCATCACCGGCGCCACCGGCGGAGAATTCATCAGCGGCGGTGCCGGCGCGAATTCCGTTCATGGCGGCGGCGTCAACGACCTGCTCGTTGGTGGCGGCGGAAATGACACGGTGATTGTCGCGGCGGAACCGGTCAGCTTGTATCTCATCAACGGCCAGCCCAATGAATACGGCGGGGTCAGCAACCCATCGGAGGATATTTTGCAGTTGGATTCGCTGGATACGGAACTCCAGGCGGGTTGACCACTAGCGACTTGCGATGCTTATGCGGAATCGAGCGCGATCTCGCGTGAAATTGGTCATTTTTTCTTTGTTTTAGATTGGATTTGCGGTAAAATTCTACAGTGGTTGCTGTTGCATCGGTGTGTCCACTTTACAGACAACAAGCCGCATCGGGGCAATTACGGTTTGAAATCAGTGCATTTTGCCACTGAGGTGGTTCGAAAGGCTGCACGGTATGCCGTATATGACCAAGCGTGTCGGCGGGCTTCGACGCCGGCGGGCGCTGAACTGCGCCGTGCGTTTCTCAATTGAAGCCTTGGAAACGCGCCGATTGCTTGTCGCCACGGGCCTGATCGACGTTCAGTTCAACGTGACCGGCAATGCGAATTACGCAAACGCGGCGCAAGTGGGTCCTGTCGTTGTCGGCACACCGGGCGACACATGGAACCAGATTCAATCGCCCGATTACTTTTCCGGATCTGCCGCCTCGCCGCTAACGGGAAGCAATCTGTCAATGCTTGATTCCGGCGGCAATACCACGCCGGTGACTTTGAGCTATACGGCCCAGTTCGCAACGGAGCCGGCGGCCGGCCCGGGGGCGCCATTCGCAGGTACTGCGTATCAGAGCCTCATGAACGCTTACCTTGCCGCCGATTCTCAATTCGGCGGGGCCCCAACACCCGGCAACGTGACGTTCAACGGTCTGACCGCGAACGGAGATTACATCTTATGTTTATACTCCGGAGCGGATGAAAACGGTCGAGTTACGACTTTCACCGTCGGCGGCATTGCGGAGAACACTACGTTCGATACATCTCAAAGTGCATTTGTAAACGGCGTCAACTACGTCGAGTTTTCCGCTACTGCTGATAGCAATGGACAGTTGGTGATTGGCTTTGATGCGGCCGGTGGCGCTGATGAGGGGGACTTGAATGGCATTCAACTCCAAGCCGTGACGTCAGATTCGCCAATCAATGTTTATCCGCTGAACAATGGTTTTGAATCGCCGAATTTGGGCAATAACAGCGGCGATTTTGACACGGACCCAACGGTAGAAGGCTGGGTCTTTACGGGAGGCGCCGGCATCCTGACGAATGGCGAAAACCCCCAAGGCTATTCTAACGGCTACAACCTTAGCGGGGCGAGCGACGGAAACAGCGATGGCACGACAAGCACACTCGGGCAGGCTGCCTACTTGCAGATTCATGCCAATGGCGGGCTTGCCCCCGGTATGGTTGCTCAATCGATACCGTTTCCAGCGGGAAACGCGGTTTTGACCTACGACGACGAGGGTCGTCCTGGCCAGAATGGCGGCGCGGGAGCTTATGGTCCAGCCAGTATCGACGTGTACCTGGACAACCAGCTTGTAGGCAGCACCACGCCAGCCAGCACTGCGTCGTTCGGCGCCGAATCCGTTGATCTGGGCAGCGTGACCGCTGGCTACCACACGCTTACCTTTGTCGCCGCGAGCACGGCAAATACTGACCGAACGAGTTTTATCGACAATGTTGCGATCAGTGTGGACCAGGCTGCGACGATCACAAGTCCTTCGGCAGTCATTTTCCCTCCCGGGGTTAACACCAGGTTCACAGTCACAACCACAGGGTTTCCGACACCTGCGCTTTCAGAGGACGGCGTCCTACCCGACGGCATTACGTTCGTTGACAACGGCGACGGGACGGCCACGCTTTCGGGGATACCCATCGTGGGGACGGCCGGGAATTACAGCCTGAGTCTTAGCGCGACCAACGGCGTCTCGCCGGATGCCACGCAGGCGTTTGCGCTGACCGTCGAGCAGACGCCGAGCTCGGGATCATTCAACGTGTCTGCCACCGCAAACATTTTTGGGGCCGGGCATTCTTCCGCGCCGGCGCCTGGCGGCGGCTCCGGGGGTGTCCTTCCACCCGTCTTCACTTTCAGCCCAGGCGCCGGGCAAGTGATTACATTTCCCAGCGTGAGCGGCGCTGCAACGATTAC
The DNA here is from genome assembly GCA_049511115.1 of Tepidisphaeraceae bacterium. Lineage (GTDB taxonomy): Bacteria > Planctomycetota > Phycisphaerae > Tepidisphaerales > Tepidisphaeraceae > JBEKYH01. The sequence goes on from JBEKYH010000392.1 coordinate 2,230, forward strand.
TCCCGGCGAACCAGCCACCGGCGGCGACGGCGGAACCATCCTGGGCACGAATATCAGCTCTTTTGGAGGACTTTCCGGCATTGAAGACGACCAGGGCCTGGGATTCTTGGTCGGCGTCTTCCTCGATAATACCGAGCCCGTTGATCCCGCACCCGCGGCATTGAACTTCACCGGCGACACCGGGTTTGCGACATTATCTCCGTTACTGGATCAGACATTTTTTATAGGAGATGGGCTCACGGGAAATGGTTCTGGCTCACTGCAGACATTCACCGTGCCTGCCACCGCCACGCGATTGTTTTTGGGCTTCGCCGACGGGAACAACATCCAGGGGCCTCCTGGCGAGTACCAGGATAACGTGGGCTCGCTTACGGTTGACGCGGAACTTAACGAAATATCGGGCGAATACCCGGACCTGCAGGTGCAGGGATTGAATGCCACCCCATCCAATCCGGTGGCCGGTCAGCAACTGACGATCAACTGGAACGACGCCAACACCGGCGATGGTGCGGCCAACGGGCCTTGGTCCGACAGCATCCAGGTGGTAAACACAACGACCGAAACAACGCTACTCGATACAACCCAGGCGTATTCCAACATCAACATTGCGGCGGGCAATAGCGCGGCGCAGTCCTATAGTTTCGTACTTCCAGGGGGAATCGCGGCGGTTGGGAACCTTCAGGTTATTGTAACGGTAGACTCGAACAATGCGGTGTTCGAGTACAACACGAGTGGCACCGGCTATAGCAACAATTCTGCCTCGCTCGCCGTTACAGTGGCGCCGTCGAATTCAACTTCCTTTACCAGTGGACCAGACGCGACATTTGTTGTCGGTAGCTCGACCTCGTTTACGGTCACTACCACCGGCGCACCAACAGCGGCAATTAGCGAGTCCAGCGAACTTCCCAGCGGGTTGGCGTTTGTCGATAACGGTGATGGCACGGCCACGATCTTCGGTACGCCAGCGTCCGGAACAAGCGGCGTTTACGACGTGACGCTGACCGCCGACAACGGCGTCACGCCCGACTCCAATCAGGCGCTCACACTGGCGGTGGATCAGGCGCCGTCTATTACCTCCGGCGTCAGCGCGACCTTTACGAGCGGCACGCGTGCGTCATTCACGGTCAATACCGCCGGCTTTCCGGCAGCGGCGTTGACCGAGACGGGAGTGTTGCCCAGCGGCGTAACTTTCCGCGACGAACGCAACGGCACGGCGATTCTCTCAGGAACGCCGACAGAAGTCGGGACCTTCCCGCTGACCATTACTGCCGCTAATGGGATCTCGCCCAATGCCGATCAATCGTTCTCCCTGACGGTGATTCAGGCCCCTGGCACCAGCGCTCCGACGATAACCAGCGCCGCCTCCATTATCTTTGCCGCCGGCTTGCCGGGCAGTTTCACCGTGAACGCCTCGGGCGTTCCAAATCCCAGCCTCATGGAAACGGGAGCGCTCCCCGACGGGATCACGTTCACCGACAACGGCGATGGCACCGCGTCACTGGCAGGCAATGCCTCGCTGTCGTCCGCCGCGAAGTTTCCCCTGATGATTTCCGCGTCCAATAACGTGGGCAGCCCCTTCGTGCAATCGTTCACGCTGACCGTCGAGGTCCCCACCATTACACAGAGCGATGGCGTCATCACCGGTGACGGCACCGACCTGAACGACGTCGCTTCCATCTCCTATTCCGACGGGAACGTGATCGTCACCATCGACGCGCTGACCGACACGTTTGCCCTGTCTTCCGTCACAGGCATCAACATCGACCTGGGGCTGGGCAATGACAGCATCACCCTCGGCGCGGGGGTGCCGGCGGTCAACTTCAACGGCGGAGCGGGCAACGACAGCGTTATCGCCAACAACTCAGCCGCCGATACTCTCGCCGGGGGAGCCGGGGATGACAGAATTGTCGGTGGCGGCAAGGGAAGCTCGCTGAGCGGCAATGGCGGCAACGACATCCTGGCGCCGGAAAATCGCCACGAAACCGTGAACGGGGGGGGCGGAAACGATACGGTTTCCGGCGCGGGCCATGATTCAATGCGCGGCGGGGCCGGCGACGACATTTTCCTCGACGGCGGCGTCAAGAAGGACTCGATCAATGGCGGAGCCGGCTTGAATTTTGCGCAATACAATCCGACCGATGTGATGAGCAATATTTACGAGGCTTTCGACCCGCCGGCGCCGGCGACGCCGTCGGTGAACGGCGCGGTGGTTAGCTCAGACCTAAGCGAATTATCGGCCGATTCGTTAGTCGGCGGGACGGCGGATGCGAGCGGCGTGGTGAGCGCAGGCGTCGTGGATGGGGAACTAAAGGTCACCGGCACTTCCGGGCCGGACGTTATTTCAGTCACACTAAATGGGGCGGGAACCAAGCTGAAAGTCGTCGGAAACGGAGCGAGCGCCGGGTCGTTCAAGTTGTCCGGCTTGACCGGCATCCACGCCAATGGAGGCCCGGGCGCGGACTCCATTACCATTGGATCAACAGTGACGTTGCCGGCGACTCTATTGGGCAACGGCGGCGCCGACACTCTGGTCGGCGGCGATGGGGACAACGTCTTGATCGGCGGCGCCGGCGGGGATTCACTGGTCGGGGGCGCGGGGACGAATCTCCTCGTCCCCGACGGCAACACGTCTTTCCTTACCGGCCCGGCCGGAAACGACACGCTGGACGGCGGGACCGGTTTCTCCATCGCCGATTTTTCGCGGCGGACTGACGCGCTCACGCTCTCCAACAACGGTGT
>JBEKYH010000393.1:0-4959 GCA_049511115.1 Tepidisphaeraceae bacterium
AGGCCCGGCACTCGCGTTGGATCTCATCCAGTTCGTCGTCGGTGCGCTCGGGGTCGTGATGGAACAGGACCAGTTGCTTTACCTGGGCCAGGGCGGCCAGTTCGCAGGTTTCGCTTACCATGCTGTGGCCCCAGCCGCGCTTTTTGGGCATGTCGGCGGCAACAAACTGGGCATCGTGCATCAAGACATCCGCGCCGTGGCAGAAGTCGGCCATCTCCTGCAATGTAGCCCATTGTTTCACCGGGGGATGTAGTTCGTTGTCGGGCATGAAAACCAGCGATTTGCCGGCGTGGTCGATGCGATAGCCGTAACACTTGCCGGGGTGGTTGGTGCGGCGGCGGGAAATGTGGAATCCCTCGCGGTTGAGGTACTCCATCGGATCGCTCTGGCAACACTCCTGCAGCGAGGGCAATTGCTCCCGCGTCACCGGAAAATGGGCCCCGTCCATCTGCTCGATCAGCGAGCAGAGCAGGTCCATGCCGCGCTCTATGGGGAAGGTGACCATCCGCCGCTCCGGCTCATAGATGGGGGCGAAAAAGGGAAAGCCCTGGATGTGGTCCCAATGCTCATGGGTGAGCAGGACAAAAATCTGGTGGGTGCCGCCGAGGAGTTCCTTGCCGAGGATGCGGATGCCGGTGCCGGCGTCGAGAACGAGGATTTTGTCGCCCATCTCGACGCTGACGCAAGGCGTGTTGCCGCCGTATCTTGCGGTAGCCGGTCCGGGGCTGGGGATGGAACCACGCACACCCCAAAGCCGAAGTGTCAACGACGGTGTCATTGTCCAAGTCCTATTGTGTCACGTTTGGGTGATTGCGTCCAGTTTCCCTCGGAAGCAGATGGCAAACGTGACAAGGTGACAAGGTGACCTGGTGACAAGGTGACCAAGACGCATCGAGCAGTTGGTAGTTTCCTTCTCACCCTGTCACCTTGTCATTTCGAAACTCTGTCACCTAACCCCGCCACGATCCCCACGTCTGATGGAGCACCGCCCGCCGGCGGCGTGTCCTCATCCTCCTCCTCCGATTCGCGCTGCTGCTGCTCGGTAGGAGCATGATATCCCCCGCGCAGGACAAAAATCCCGCCGGTGAGATTCCAGATCACCTGTACCAGGCGTATCGACATCGTGAGCGCCACGGCTTCAGCCACGGTGCAGCCCAGGGGCGAGAGGAGCAAGATCGCAAAATATTCCATGACGCCGGCGCCCTGCGGGGAAATGGGTATGGAGCCGGCCAAGACGGTGACGGGCACGACCGTCCAGTAGAAATACCAGGGAATGCTGAGGCCAAACGCCGTTCCGGCCATCCAGGCCGACAAAATAACGACAATATGGACGGGGAAGCTGATCAAGAGCGCTCCCGCCGCCAGACCCGGCCGCCGGCCGTAGAGGTGCATGGTTTCGACGGCTTTGGCCACCCGCGCCTGCATGGGGAGGCGGCGCATGAGAAAATTCAAGCCGGTGATGCGGCTGAGGAGCGGGGAATAGAAGACGGTAAGGCTCACCACGGTTCCCAGGATGATGACCGCCGATCCGACGGCTACGGTAGCCGCCTGATGGATGTGCCAATGGATGGCCGCGTAAGTCGCCATGATCCCGCCCAGGATGATGAGGGCGAGCAAGCCGATGACGCGGTCCACCAGGACGCTCATCACCGCGCGCATGCGGTGGTGGGTCTGTTTGGCCACGTAATAGGCCTTGAGCAGATCGCCGCCGGTGCTGCCGGGCATAAAGGTGTTGTAGAAGCAGCCGACCATATTGAGCGTGACCGTCCGCGTCATGGCCAGACGGATATCCAGCGCCTTGAGCAGCTCATGCCAGCGGATCGAGGTGATGAGAAAGTTGAGGGGGAAGATGAGGATGGCACCGAGGAGATACCACTTCTGGGCGGTGCGCAGCAGATGCTCGACGCCCATTTGCACGCGCGGATGGGGCAGATTCACCTGGTAATCGGTGTTATCGGCGGGGAGCCAACGCCCCTGGCCGTCATACTCGACGAGCACGCGCTGGGCGCGGGTGCGCTGGATTTCATCTCCAAAATCCACCCCCAGCAGCGGGAGCGGCCGGCCGTCGACGTGGATGACCATGTTTTTCTTATCCGGCTGGCTCACCACGGCTGAATGGTCAACCGTCAGCAACTGCTGATTGTCCCATCGCCAGACCGTCAGCGTAGGGGAACTCTCGGTTCCCTGCACAACGGTCGTCCATTTTGGAACATTGGACGAATCGACGATCACCAGGGCCCGGTCTTCCCAGGAAAGCTGGGAAAGGACGTACCATGTCCCCACCGCCGCGATGGTCCAGCGCAGGACCGATTTCAAATGCTTCTTCCCCGACTTAGTCATAGGCAACGGAATTCTCGGCATTTAAGGCCGGCATTCAATGCGAAGCAAGAATCTTCACCGTCAAGAAAAAGACTCACCACCCGCTCGGCTGCGCCTCGCTAGAGGACACGGAGGACACAGAGGCAATTCAGAATGCAAATTCAATTTGATTTTGAGTTTGGTTTTCCTCTGAGTCCTCGGCGTCCTCTGTGGTGAGTCGTGTATTTTCTTTTCTTCGCGTTCTTTGCGTCTTTGCGGTGAAGACTTTTTCTTATCGCTCCTTTTCCAGGACCTTTTGCATGTCCTCCACGGCCCAGGGGTACGTGGGATCGACTTCCAGGGCTCGCCGGAAGTTTGCCTCGGCTTCTTTATATCGACCACGGTCGGCCTGGAAGGCGCCCAATTTCCACCAGGCTTCGACTTCCTTCGGGCCGCGCTGGGTGGCGATGACGTATTGCGGCTCGGCCAGATCATCGCGGCCAATGGCCTGCCAGGCTTGGCCGAGGTTCTCGTGGGCCATCCAGGAGGCGTCGTTTTTGGCGACAGTATCGGTCCACAAAGTGATGGGGTCGTGAAGGACTTCGCTGTGCCGCCAGGTCAGGAGAGCCAGGGGAATTAGCAGCAGGCAAGCCCAGCGACCGATCCAGCGCGAGCAAATCGCCGCGATTGGCACGATCAGCGCCACGATGGCCAGGTATTGAAAATGGTCGGCCACGAAGGAATAGCGCATGGGATAGACATTGAAGAATCCAAGGGCGGGGGCCAGCGTGCCGGTGAATAGCAGTGCGGCCGCGGCAGGAGCGCGGCCGATTTTGCGCGAAAGCACTATGAGCGCGGCAATAACCAATGAGGCCGCCGCGGCGATGACCGCCTGCAGCGCGCGATCGTCCTGCAAATCCCATTTCGGATAAACGAAAGTCAATCGCATCGGAAAGATGACCTTGCCCGCGTAAAACCAGATGGCCCGGCCCGCGACGATGCACCGGTCGGCAAGGGTCAGGTCCCAATGCTTCCCAACGGCCCCGACCTGTTCGGCTTCAAGCTGCGAAGTGACACTGGCCAGCAGGACTCCGATCACGAAAAACGGAATCAGCGGCCAGATGTCACGCATGCGCACCGTGCCGCTTTTCCACCAGATGATGACCAGCACCGCCGCCGGCCAGGTGCAGGCGACGGTCTTGGAAAACATGGCGCAGGTGAACAGCGCCAGGGCCGCCGCATATGTTCCTCGCCCCGGCAAGCGCGGACGCTCCCCGCGGCCGTTGAAGTAGACCAGCATCGCCGCAAAATAGAACAAACCGCACAGGACGTTCTTTCTCTCAGTGATCCAGGCGACGGATTCCACCTGCACCGGATGAACGGCAAAAATCGCGGCGGCCAGCCATGCGCCGGGCAATTCCAACCGCAGGAGCAACTGCCACAGGACGACAGCACTGATTCCCTGGAGCAGAATATTATCCAGGTGATAGCCGAGCGGATCGAGACCCCAGGCGTGGTATTCGAGCCAAAACGAGGTGAAAACCAGCGGATAGTATTGCCAGTTGCTGTGCGGGTCCGTCCATATTCGGCCCAGGCCGGCGGCGTCTTGCAGGTTGGCGTTCTGCGTCACATAGTCGGAGTCATCCCAGATGAACTGGGCGCGGAGGGCGGGGAAATATGCCACAAGGGTAATGACTAGCAGCGCCAAACCCGCCGCTACGTTCTGCCAGCGGCGGCTGATCGCGGCGCGATTCTCAGTCAAGATTCCAGAGGCTTGGGCGTTCATTGGGTCGCGTCCCACTCGATCCTGCGGTGCGAGGCTACTATCGCCGACTCGTCGGTGGTTGCCAACGCCTTGGGTTCGCGGATAATCCGCCTTGATGGCGAAGAAGCCTATTGAGCGGCCAACCAGCAATCCATCCCCGGGATTATTTCAAGCCGCCCCCGCGCGCCGGCACCCAACCCTGTTTATTCCCAAGCTTCTGGCCGAGGAAGCGGACCGGACCATGCTCGCCGGGCCGGAGCGCGATCGCGCGCAAAAAATCCTGCTTGATTGGGCTGATATGGCCGACAAAGGTCAGCTTCGCCATAAGGAAACCGCCCTCGATGCGGATTTCCTGCAAAAAATCTTCGGCGAAGCGCTCGGCTATCGATCGGTTACCGACAATCCCGTTGATTATCATCGCGAGCGGAATTTCACCATCTCCGGCATGGGCACGGCCGACGCCGCGCTGGGGCAATTCCCCGCGGCTCAAGGCATCGCGCCGACGGCCGTCATAGAACTCAAAGGGGCCGACACCGACCTTGATCACGACAAATTCAATGGCCGCACTCCGGTACAGCAGTGCTGGGATTACCTGAATCAGCTTCCAGGAACGACCTGGGGCATTGTCAGCAATTACGTCTCCATCCGCCTCTATCATCGGGACCGACCCGCGCGGGCTTACGACGAATTTACCGTGAAGGATTTCCGCGACCCGGCCCGGTTCAATCAGTTTTACTACCTCTTTGAGCGCCACGGTCTGATCGGCAACAAAATCCAAAAGCCTCGGGCCACGTCGCTCCTCACCCTTAGCGACCGCCGCCAGCGAGAGGTGGGAGAAAAGCTTTACGACTATTATGCGGAGCAGCGCCTGCGCCTGATCGAAACGCTCCAGACCG
>JBEKYH010000394.1:0-9735 GCA_049511115.1 Tepidisphaeraceae bacterium
TTCGTCGATCCCATTGGCGGCCTGATGGTCGAGGCCTCCGTCGGCGGCCAGAGCTTTTCCTATCAGCCCAAGTAACCGAAATGCTTTCCACTTAATGTTTTCTCCCAATGCTTTCCACTCGTCGAATCTGGATCGCCCGCGCCGTCGCCGCCGCTGCCGATGTGATCCAGATCGCCCTCTTCCCGTTTTTTTCCCCCGGTTTCATTTCGCCCATTGACGACATCGTCGATGTCGTCGTTTGCGCGATCCTCTTCTTCCTGATCGGCTGGCACATCGCCCTCATCCCCTCGTTCCTGGTCAAGGTATTGCCCGTGGCCGACCTCGCCCCGACATGGACGATTGCCGTCGCCATCGCCACCTGGGGCAAAAAAGCGCCCCATTTACAAGCTCCTACGCAAAAATAGGGGAACCGCCCGATATTCCGACCGCGCCGCAAATCCGAAGATTCCCCTGGCTAACGCGAATTGCTTCATGAATGGGCGCGCGCTCGCCCCCAAAAGGCGGCGCCGATGAGACAAGGAGTTGAATATGGCCGTCAAAATAGATCTGGAAAAATGTGACGGATGCGGAACCTGCCAGGACAATTGCCCCACCGAGGCGATCAAAGTCGTGGACAACAAGGCCTGCGTCAATCAGGAAGAGTGCATTGACTGCAGCGCCTGCCAGGACAACTGCCCCCAGCAAGCCGTCAAGCAAGAGACTTGAATCGAATCAATACAGCCTGGCGAGGACCCGCGGCGGTGGCGTTCAAACGCGACCGCCGCGATGCTGTTTACTGTGGCAGGCTTCTGCGGCGGGGCACGCCGATCGGTCTCGAGCTTCGATATCGAAGATTAAACTTCACCACGTTTCTCGCCGAAATGCAGACCTCGCACTTTATTGAAAACGCTTGGATGACAGACGCCGGCCCATTCGCCAAACTGGCGCACATGGACGAAAAGCCCAACCCCATTCTCCATGCGGCCATCAATCAACGCGTCGAGATTCAACCGTACGATCCCGGATGGCCCGCCCGCTTTGCAAGCGAACGCACTCGCCTGCTGCAACTCTTTCCCGGCGCCTTTCGCGGCATCGAGCATTTCGGAAGCACCGCCGTCCCCGGATTGGCCGCCAAGCCGATCATTGACATTCTGGCCGGCGTTGAGTCCATGCTCGTCGCCGATGAGATTCTGCTGCCTCTTTGCCAGGCGGGCTACGACACATCGAAAGAATTCAACGCAACTCTCAAGAACGAGCGCTGGCTCATGCTCCACGAGAACGGAAAAAGGACCCACCACCTGCATTTAGTCCTTCACGACCAGTCGGAATGGCGTCGCAAACTGGCGTTTCGCGATGCCTTGCGAGCTGACCGCGCGCTTGCGGTGCGTTATGAAACTCTGAAACGAACTCTCGCCTCGCTCCATTCCGACGACCGCGAAGCGTATACCGCCGCCAAGTCAGAATTCATCACCAGTGTCGTTCCTCCCCGCAACGAATCCCCCCTCCAAACGTAAAGGTATTTGCGGCCACCATCGCACCGGCGATCGTGGCCGCGTATCTGCCACACCGCATTTGGAGCCATCGTATGCGTTATCCATTACTGATCAGCTTGCTCATCACCGCTTTCTCCACGATCGCCTTCGCCCAGAATCCCCCGACCGAAGCCCGCGACCCCAACACCGGCCAGGCCTTCGCCGTGACTCCCGGCAACGGCCAGCCCCCGCCCAAGGAATGGATCGACAAAAACACCGGCCACCGCGTGATCCGCCTCTCCGATGAACCCAACAGCCTGAGCCTCTATTTCAACGTTCCCTCACTTTCCCCCGACGGCAAAAAGATGGCCTTCACCTCGCCCACCGGCATTTACCAGGTCGATCTGAAAACGCATGACATCAACCAGGTTCTCCCCGCCGTCTCCACCGTCTCCACCCCGCAGGGCGACGTGCAGATGCGCAACAACATCATCCAGGTCGGCCTAAAAACCGGGCATATTTTCATCACCCGCACCGTCGTCGCCGCTGCCGACGCCCAAAGCGCCGGCGGCGCTGTCAGCCAGGATCGCGGCTCGGCCGAACGCTCCGTCTGGTGGGTTGATCCCGACACCAAGGAGGAGCACAAAATCGGCGTCCTTCCCCCTAATTACAACGTCGGCGCCGTCAATTGCGACGAAACCATGCTCGGCGGCGCTGTCACCTATCTCGACGGCCGCAACGGCGCGCCCACCCAGCAGGTCCGCGCCGCCGCGGGCCAGCGCATCGACCTCGCCGCCCGCTGGGCCCAGCATCTCCCCATGGCCCTGCTAACCCTCAACGCCCAGACAGGCGAACTGAAAACCTTCAACCCCAGCAACGACTGGGACAATCACTTCCTCTTTTCCCCCACCGATCCCACGCTCCTCACGTATTGCCATGAAGGCCCCTGGCAAAACAACGACCGCGTCTGGACCATCCACACCGATGGCACCGGCCTCTTCAAAGTCCACACCCGCACCATGATCAACGAAATCTGGGGCCACGAATTCTGGGCCGCCGACGGACAGACGATCTGGTATCAACTCCAATTCCCGCGCGGCCAAGGGGCCACCGCCTGGATCGCCGGCACCACCGTCAAAACCCACCAGCAAATGTGGTATCACCTCCCCGACGGCAACTCCTCCATCCACGTCAACGTCTCCCGCGACGGCTCCCTCTTCGCCGGCGACGGCAACACCGGCAATCCCTGGATCGTCCTGCACCGCCCCCATCTCGCCCGCAACATGGCCCAGGGCGTTTACGACACCACAGGCCTCATCCAGCCCGGCGAGTTGGAAACCGAGCACCTGGTCAACATGTCCAATCATCAGTACGCGCTTGAACCCAACCCCATCTTTACGCCGGACATGAAGTGGATCATCTTCCGCTCCAATATGTTCGGCCCGTCGTATGTGTTTGAAGTCGAGGTGGCCAAGGCGAGTTAGCGCAGGATGAGCGAGTTGCTCCGCGCTGGAGGCGCGGGATACTCCATCGCGTGTCCAGTGACGCTGAGAAAAACTCCCCCGCGAACCAGCAAATCGCAATGGCCCTGCGCCATGCCGCGCAGCGCCATGCCTCCGGCGAAATTGACGCCGCCGCCCAAATCTATCGCCAGGTTTTGGCAATTCAGCCCGATTGTTATGACGCCCTGCGCCTCCTGGCCGTCGCCCAGCGCCAGCGCGGCCAGGTCGAACCGGCGTTGGTCCTCCTTCGCCAGGCGATTGCCCTGGCGCCCCAGATGGCTCCCGCCTATTGCGACCTGGGCGAATGCCTTCGCGACTGCCGCGAAATCGAAGAAGCCGCTTCCTCATTTGCGACCGCCGCGCGTCTCGCGCCCGCCTGGGCTTCGCCGCTGGTCCATCTGGGCGTAATGGAGCAGGCCAACGGCCGTCCCGACCGGGCGGCGACCGCTTTCACCCGCGCCCTGGCGATTGATCCTGCAAACCTGGTCGCCCTCAATAACCTCGCCATGCTCCTGGCCGCCGACCATCAATACGAGCGCGCGACGCAACTTCTCGAGAACGCGCTGAAAATCACTCCCAATTCCACCGAAACACTGAGCAATTTAGGCGCGGTCTATCTGGAACAAGGCCAAGTCGAGCCGGCGATCTCCGTGACGCGCGCCGCGGTAAATGCCGCCCCCGGCCCAAGCCGCGCCGCGCATAATCTATTGCATGCACTGCTCTACTCCGACCGCATCACGCCCGGTGAGGTCTTCGCCGAACACGCCGCCTGGGGCCGCCAATTCCCGCCTCCATCGCGCAGTCACACCAACACGCGCGATCCTCACCGCCGCCTCCGCATCGGCTACGTCTCCCCCGACTTTCGGCGCCATCCCCTGGCGATGTTCATCGAGCCGGTCCTGGCCCGCCACGACCCGCGTCAATTCCACATCACTTGTTACAGCGACGCCCCCTTCCCCGACGAAATCACCCAACGCCTTCGCCAACATCCCCAGCAATGGCGTGACACCGCGCGACTTTCAACCAATCAATTCGTCGATCTGATTCAATCCGATACAATCGACATATTAGTGGACCTCTCCGTCCACGGCGGCGACAATCGCCTCCTGGCCTTCGCCCTCAAGCCCGCCCCCGTCCAGATCACCTGGCTCGGCTATGCCCACAGCACCGGCCTCCCCGCCATCGACTACCGAGTCACCGACGCTCATGTCGATCCGCTCGGCAAAACCGAACATCTCCACACCGAGTCGCTCCTCCGCCTTCCCCAAACCCTCTGGTGCTATCAACCGCCCCCCGAAACTCAGGACAAGAACGGGGACGCAGCTAGTTTTAAACTAGCTGCGTCCCCGTTTGCCTCCTCGATCCCCCAAGCCGACGTAACATTCGGCAGCTTCAATCGCCTGGCAAAATTATCCGATTCCGCGCTCCTCCTCTGGGCCCAAATCCTCCACCAGGTCCCGCATTCGCGGCTGTCGTTAATGGCCGCGGGTCTCGGTGACGAGGCGACCCGCTCCCAAATCCGCGCCCGCGCCGCAACCGCAGGCATCGACCCCAGCCGCCTCATCCTCCATCTTCCCGCCTCCGCCGCGGAGTACTATCGGCACCTCGCCTCCCTCGACATCGCCCTGGATCCCTTCCCCTTCAACGGCGGCGCAACGACCTGCAACGCCCTCTGGATGGGTGTCCCCGTCGTCACACTGGCCGGCGCGGCGCCCATTTCCCGCGTCGGAGTCAGCATCCTTACCAATGTCGGCCTCCCCGAGTTGATCGCCCATGATCCCCATCAATACGTCGCGATTGCCGTCGCTCTCGCCCAAGATCACCAACGGCGTCACCAACTGCGCGTAGAACTCCGCAATCGCATGGCCCATTCACCGCTCTGCGACTCCGCAAACTTCGTCGCCCATCTCGAAGCCCCGACTTGAAGGGCCGCTACGTTCGTCAATCGCTTAACGTGCGGTCTCTGTCTTCCCCCTCTCCATGTACTCAGGGAGAGGGCCGGGGTGAGGGTTCTTCGATATTCGCAATAAATGTTACCGACCCCGCAATCGTCCCCGATCGTCTCACCCCGCTCCCGTAATCTCCCTCCACGCCGCCACAATATCCCCCGCCTCAATCTCCGGTGTGTAATGACTCCGCACAAACTCCGCCGCTCGCTGCGCCTTCCCCGCCAGCGCCCCCGGCTCCGCATCCCACAGCGACATCACCCGCTCGACCGTCTTGGCAAACGCCACCACATCCCCCGTCGCCACCGGAAATGCGCTTTCCTCGGTGAAGTATTCCCTCCCTCCCATCCCGTGATACCCAATCAGCAAACACCCACAGGCCATCGCCTCCAGCGGCGGCAACGGCAATCCTTCGGGATAACCAAAGCTCAGAAAAATCAGCGACTGCCGCAAAATCGCCGCCGTCTCCGCCTCGCTTTTTCCATCCAGCGCGACAATCGTCCATCCGCCCAGCCGCCCCCTGAATTTGAGGAAGTTAAACACCTGCAGCGCCTCATCGGCATGCTTGCGCGGCATGAAACAAATCTGCCTTCGCTTCGTCTCGCCCGGCCGAAACAGCGCCGGGTCAATCCCATACCGAAACCGCCGCACCTTCAAACCGGGGAACGCATAGGTGAGGTATTCCCGATTATCATCCGACACCGCCAACGTCATCACCACCCGCCGGTCGGTGTACGGCGTCTGCAAATCATTCGGATCCAGCGAGTAATGCCGAAACGTGTAATACGCGTTCTGATTCACAATGATCGTGCGAACGCCCTTGCCGATCTCCGCCAGGTCCTTCCCCAGTATTTCCGCGGCTACCAGCAGGTCGCTGGGAGCCAATTTGGCCTCCGCAAAACTCACCACCGGCGTCTTATTCTCAAACCACCTGCATCGAAATCCCGCCGCCTGATGCACGATCACCGCCGGAAACCCATTGGCATTCAGAACATCCACCAGCCGATAAAGCTTGCGAATGCCCCCGCTCGGCGGCACATCATCCGGACAAAGCACAAAAGTCTTGGGAACGCCCATGCCGACATTGTTGGCCGGATCAACACGCCGGGCTATCCGTTTACGACAATCTTAACAAACCCAGAATTCCTGCACCGCCGCGCCGTGCGATCACCTCCGGCCGCTCAAGGCTTCTGATCGCGCATCGCAATCAGCTTGGGAATCAGATCATCAAGCTGCCCGCGCGCCGTGACCGAATAGAGCTTCCCGCTCGCATCCACGATGAAGACCGTCGGGATCGAATCGATCCCCCAGCTCGAAGAAAACTTGCTGTCCCAGTAATTCCCCTGGTAATACTGCGGCCAGGTAATCCCGTTCTGCGCCACAAAATCCTTCAGCGCCTTCAGACCCCCCTTATCCTCCGGTTGATCCAGGCTTACCCCGACGAACTCCACTCCTTTGTCCTTGTACTTGGCATAGATCGTCTTATTCTCCGGCATCTCGCTCACGCATGGCCCGCACCATGTCGCCCAGAAATCGACCACCACCACTTTCCCCTGCAAATCTTTTTGCACCGATATGGGCTTGCCGCTGATCGCGTCAGTGAAGTCCAGTTCAAACGGCTTGCCGATTCCATCCGCCCGGTGCAGCGCCCCCTGCGCCATCGAGGCATATTGAGATTTGGGATACGCCTGCACAATGCGCCGATAAATCGCCAGTTGCTGGTCCGGCTCCGACTCTCCCTCGGCAAAGAGCAATTCCGCCCCGCGATCATCCTCGGGAGCCGCCTTGATGAAATCCTCCACGCCGGCCGACGCCTGATCCGACCTGGAATTGAGCAACGCAACCGCCTTCATAAACAGGATGGCCGCCTTTGCGTTAGGCCCAGGGTTTTCCGACAGCGCCGCCTGCGTCTCCGAAAGCACCAACTCGGTTTTTCCGCTCTGAGCCAGGATCATCCACCGGTCCTGCATCAACTCGATCGCCGCAGGGTCCTTTGGAAACTTGTCATAAAATGCCTTGGCCATGTCAGCGCGCTTTGTTTCATAATCGCCGCGCTCCTTGAGGTACGATTCGACATACGCCGCGTCCTTCGTGCGCGACATGTCCGGCTGCGGTTCCTTCAGGTCGCGATAGGCCTGCAGCATTGTCGCCGCGTCCTGGTCGCCGCTCGCGGGGGCAGTCGCCTGTCCCCGCAACATCAATCCCAAAAGTCCCACAACAACTCGTATGCCGCAGATGAAACGGGGGCGGGCCATGATTCCTCCGTCAGAGAAGTGTTCCCATCATTGCTTTCCATCGCGGCAACAGCAAGACATCCTGCCGCACCCGCAATTTTACGCCGCCTGAACCCAACGCATCCCCTCGCCGATATTTCCCAATAGGCGTCCCTCTATCGTAGGCTATAATCCGCTTGGTAGATATGCTCTCGGCGAATTTCTGGAGACTCCCCATGAAACGATTGCTTACCGGGCTGGCCGTTGCCCTCAGTGGCTTGTTATTCCTCGCTCCACCGGTGTTCTCCGCGCCGGATGCCCCGACGACGCCCGCCGTCCCCACAACCCAGCCCCAGAAATTCATCCGCTTCATCGATCGCGGCGACGCCGGCGGCGAACTCGACACGGCCGATGTTACTTTTCGCAACAACCGCGGCGCGACCGTCCATCTCGTCGCCGCCGTCCACGTTGGCGAACGCGCGTATTATGAGGAACTCGCCAAGAGCTTCGAAGGCTACGACGCTCTTCTCTATGAACTCATCATGTCCAAGGACGCAGCCCCTCCCGATGGATCCGACGCCGGCGAGCGCTCAAAGGATTTCGTCAGCGAGTCTCAGCAACTCCTTAAGAGGGTATTGAATCTCGAATTCCAGCTTGATGTAATCGACTACACCAAGCCCAATTTCGTGCACGCCGACCTGGACAAGGAAACCTTCCAGAAGATGGAAGCCGACCGCGGCGAGAGTCTGCTGTCGCTGATGGTCCAGCAGGCCATCGCCGCCTGGACCAATCCGCCTCCGGGAATGGCGGACGATCCCGACGCCGATTACCGCGAGTTGATACAACTCCTCTGCCGCCCCGACGGCGAGCGCCAACTGAAGCTCATCCTCGCCAAACAGATGGATGATCTCGAAGCCATCTCCGCCGGTCTCGACGGTCCCGGCGGATCCGTCATCCTCACCGAGCGCAACAAAGCCGCAATGGCCACCCTCGACAGCACCCTTGCCGCCGGCAAGACCAACGTCGCCATCTTCTTCGGCGCCGCGCACATGCCCGATATGTCCAAGCGTCTCGCTGACCGCGGCTTCTCTCCCGTCAATGTTCAATGGCATCGCGCCTGGGACATGACCATCCGCCCCAATCAGCCGAGCATGGCCGAGAAGCTCTTGAACGGCCTGATCGATTCCATGGGCGACGACGGCGGAAAGTAACGCCAGAATTGATGTGAAACGTTGGCGCAAAAAAAGCCCCGATATTGCATCGGGGCGTTGGATAAAATGTTCCGTTTATCAGGCGAGTCGTTTACACGCCCTTCATCACTTCAATAATCGCCTGCGTCTTGATGACCATCAGGTTCTCATCAAAAAGATGGAAGCTCTGCACGCGAAGTTCGTGGCTACACCGCTCGATGTCCAGAACGCTCAGGCTCGCGCCAACTTCCTGCGTGCCCGGCAGCTCCGCGGTCATCAATTCCCGCTTGGCCGCGTAGCAGGCGATCTCGCTCTTGGTCGCTTCGTATAGCGTCTGCGAAAGCTGTTCTTCCTGCGTGCTGATCATATAGCGCAGGTTGCCGTTGTAGGTATCTTCGTGATACTTTTCGCCCCGGCAGGGGGTGGAGAGAATCTGTCCGCGGTCAGGCATTTGCAGCGGCTCGCTGCGCGTGGCGATGACCTCGGTGAGGGTATTCTTGCCGGCATTGAAGCTGATGACATGCCCGCCCTCAATCAGCCAGATGTCGGCTTCATAGGCGCGGCGCGTCACCTTCTCGACGGCAAGAATGTTGAAGAGCTCGGGGTGGAGCGTCCTCTGGTAAAGCCAGAGGGTCAATCCCCCTGAGCGACGTTGTTTGGTGCGATGGCTCATAGCGTCCTTGCTCTTTCCCTACAATAAAGCCGGCGGAAGGAAAAGCCTTCCTCCTTGATGGTTTCCCTGCCGCCAATTGGATTTCGAATGCCGCCCAGTGCGGTAAACGATGAGGGTATTATAGGGGATTCCCCCGTATTTATGCTCAAAAAAATTTTACGCAGCGCTAACTTGCCGCCGCCAAGGACAGGATAATAATATCATAAATAGCGTGGCAACCAGCGGTTACGCCAAACCCCCGGCAAATGAAAATTCCCCCAAAATAAATTCCCGCCAGGGTGCGAAATAGACAGGTTTTCCAGCTAAAAGCCTCCGGGCCCAGGTAATGGTAGAGCGAAAACAAGATACCGGAAATAAGCACCATCAGTATCCCGGCTCGATTCTTCGGCATGCGCAAAAAATCCACAAGCAATAAATGGAGCAACGTCAGCGCCATCAGCCGGAAGATCAACTCTTCATAAATCCCTGCCCCCATTGCAATAATAACCCGCTCAGATATTCCACCCCCATATTCCGCCATGAGGGTATGGAGTTGCAACCGTGCAAACCCCGCCGCCAACGCCAATAGCGGCAATGTGAGCAACCAGCTCTCAAAAAACATCCCAATCAGCGTCCCAACGTGAATTGTCCACTTATCCCCGCAGGCGATGTGCCAGACCAGCAGAATCACAATCAGCGCCCCGGCCGGCAGAAACGTCCCTGTCGCTCCGAAAAGCGAAAAGAACTGATGGAGCAAATTAAATGCGACCAGTCTTGATCC
>JBEKYH010000395.1:0-4934 GCA_049511115.1 Tepidisphaeraceae bacterium
CCCCGCGATTCAGTTGCACAACAGTTACCTGGTCGCCGAAAGCGAAGAGGGCCTCATCATCATCGACCAGCACGCCCTGCACGAGCGTATTCTCTACGAGGAACTTTTCGCCAAGGTCTCGCGCGGAAATCTTGAAAGCCAGCGGCTGCTGATCCCCATGGCCATCCCCGCGACGGCGCGGCAGATCGAACTGCTTGCCCAGATTCGCCCCATGCTCGAGCGCCTGGGGATCGAGATCGAGCCGTTCGGCCCGGACACCGTGGCCGTCCACGCGTTTCCCTCGTTTCTCGATCGCCTCGACCCCGCTGTTTTCGTAACTGAGCTTCTGGAACGTGGCGAGGACGAGTTACTCGATCTCAACGACGAGGAACTCCTCCATGGCGTCCTGGATATGATGGCCTGCAAGGCGGCGGTGAAAGCCGGTGATCCCCTGACGGCCGGTGAAATCGAAGCCCTCCTGGCGCGGCGGCAGCTCGTCGAGCGCTCCAGCAATTGCCCCCACGGCCGGCCCACGACCCTGCGCCTCACCCTGCATGATCTGGAAAAGCAGTTCAAGCGGACGGGATTTTAACCCCGATGCACATGCCCACAGCCGCTGATTCACGCCGCTCGAACGCTCCCCAGCCATCTTCCTCCAGCAGCCCCCTGCCCATGGCGAATTATTATTCCATGCATTTGTCGGCAGCAGTGTTTCCCGTGACCGCGGGGCTTTTGCTCTACGGCGGGATGGCCGCGGCGGTCATCGGCGCGGTCGTCATATCGAGTTGGCTCAGCCTCCTGGTTTGGCGGCGCATTGGCGGACGAGGACGGCAGTTGAACGGGCCGCGCATCCTGTGGATGTCGATGCTCTTAAGCCTCACGCTGCCGCCGGATTTGCTGGAAGGAAAAGCCTGGCCGATTGCTCCGGCGGCGGGAATACTCCTGGTCATTCTGGCGTGGGTTCTAAGCCCCATCGGTTCGGGCCGCGTTCATCCGGTTCTCGCGGCTTTCATCGTCCTTACCATGCTCTTTCATCCCCTCCTGGCGCCCCATCGCATCCTCACCATGGACCACCTCCTGATCGGCAATCTGCTCAATACCCGCACCTTGGACTCCAACCTGCCGCGCACGCAGGCGTGGGTCTTTCAGCGCGGCCTTTCCCCAGCGGATGGCACAGACGCTTTATTCGAAAAGGAGCCCGCCACCGATCGCCTTGGGGACTACACCAGCGCCCGCTTGCAGCCCGACCGATTCAGCGTTTCGGCGCAAATGGTCATACGCGATCAGCTTCCGCCGCTGGAGGATTTCCTCATTGGCGGCGAGCCCGGCCCGATTGGCGCCTCCAGCGGTGTGGCCGTCATTATTGGCGGACTGTTTCTCCTCTATCGCGGGCTGATCGACTGGCGGATTCCCCTTTTGACTGTCATCGCGGCCCTGGCGGCGTTTTTGATCTTGCCTCTGCCCGTGGTCATCTCCGACCTGGGCACCCAATGGCGCTGGCTCGCCTTTCGCCCGCATTATCTGGGCTGGGAGGCCGGGCTGACTCTATCCAACTATGAGCTGCTCGCATCGCCCCTGCTGTTCGTCGCCTTCTTCCTGGCTACCAGCCCGCAGGCGCAGCCCATGAGCCGCGCGGGTCGCGCCGTTTATGGGATGATATTTGGCCTGTTGTGCGGGCCGATGCAGTTGTACGGCTCGGTCTCTGTTGGGCCATTCGTAGCCCTACTGCTGGCAAGCCTGGCCAGCCCCTGCCTGGATCGCATGTTTACACCGGGTCGGCGGCACGCTTGCCCCGCCTAAGCTCCAAAGCATTAATGTTTTTTGCCAGCGGTGCCAGCCAATTCCCTGAGCGACGCCCAAGGGCGTCTCTCGATACATTCTACAGTCGGTAAGGCGGCTTACGCAGAATCGGAACGGATTCCATTGTATCTGGCAAGGTGAATTGGCCGATGAAAAACAGGCGAGCGGAACAATATCGAATCGCTCCACTTGTTCTTGGAAGAGGCCGGCCCGGGAGGGTCGGAAGTCTACCGATGAACCCGTCACTGCCGCAGTGCTGCAAACCGGCCGCCTTCAAACTGCTGACCAGGCAGGCGCAAAACATCAATTCCGACCAGGCGCTGCTGATGGGCGCCATCGCCATCTCCATGCAGCAACTCGATGATGTCAGCCCCGCCGGCGTTGACGGCACGCTGTCGCGCTATGCCCAGACCGTGCAGTCGCGCGTGCGCGGCCCCCAGCCGCAGGCGTTATTGGCCCATCTCCATGAGGTCCTTTTCGAGGAGGAGGGATATGCCGGTAATGCCGACGATTACTACAACCCCTCCAACAGCTATCTGCCGACCGTCCTGCAAACCAAGCGCGGCCTGCCGATCACATTGAGCCTCCTCTATAAAAACGTCGCCGACCGCCTGGGTCTGCGAACCCGCGGCATCGGCCTCCCCGGCCATTTCCTTGTCGCGGTCGATCTGCCCGGCTGCGAATCCATGCTCATTGACCCTTACGCCGGCGGACGCATGCTCACGGTGGATGAGGCCCACGAACGCATGAAGGAATTGCTCGGCCCCGAAGCCGAATGGTCCGAGGAACTGCTCCAGCCGGCCAGTAATCGCCACTGGCTCACCCGCATGTTGCAGAACCTCCTCCACGTCTTCGGCACCAACAACCAGTACGCCGAAATGGCTGCCGTGCTGGAAATGGAAATGCTCCTCTGGCCCGGCCAGGGACATTTGCAGCGCGATCTCGCCTTGGTCCTCGCCCGCATCGGGCTATCCCGGCCGGCGTCGGTTTGGCTGAACGAATACCTGAAGAACAATCCCGACGACCCTCAGAAGACGGATTTGAAGCAGTTGCTGGAAGTGCTGACGGTTCGATGAACTCGGCGAGATCAACATTCTTGGTGCAACGAAGAAGGAATGAACGCTGAGGCGCAGAGGCGCTGAGGAAGACAAAATGCGCAGGAATTCCAAGAATCCAACTTTTGTTTGATCTTTAAAAATCCGCATTTCTAAATTGAATTCAATCCCTCGTCTTTCCTACCTCGGCGCCTCCGCGCCTCAGCGTTCATCTAGGATTTTATTATCGCGACGCCCGTTTCTGCTGCTCCGTCGCCTTCCGAAGCGCCCGCCTTTCCCACCAGTTGAGCGAGTTCATTCCCGTTCGGCTCACCTTCGCCAGGATCAAATCGACCTTTTCCCGCTCGCGGCGAATCCTGGCGTTTCGTTTGGCCGCCTGCTCGGCGAGTCCGGGCTGGAACCATTTACGCCGCCGCGGACCGCTGCGGTCGGAGTGGCCGGTGTCCTGGGCGCTCCAGGCGATGGCATCCTCGAAATCGCCCGTGCCTGACGCCTGAAGCTGGCGGCGGCGCGTGTAGGCGCCGGAAAAGAGAAGCACCCAGAGGATCATGCCAAAAAAATCATGGGTCATTAGGGATAGAAAGAACATGGGGACGGCCAGGATCATCCCAATGATGCATGTCACGTTGATGGCGCGATGGTTTCCCGCGAAAGGCCAGAGGATCGACTGCAAGAGGCAGCCGCCGTCGAACCAGTAGTAGGGAAGCACGTTGACCAGCAATAGCATCCAATTAGTTCTGGCAAATATGTAAAGAATGCTCCGAAAACCCAGCGATCCCGGAGAGAAAACATTCCAAGCCAGTCCCTCCAGGGGATTGAATCCTAAAATGGATACCGGCAACCCAGCCGCCAATACGCAGGCCACCGCAATCACCGCGTGAACGAGCAGCGGCCCGCCATAAACGACAAACATGGGCCACGGACCCGGGGGGATCGTCGGGAAAATCATGCCACCTGCGGGCCAGAGCATGAACTCGGTGTGATGGCCGCCCTGCCACTCCGCGAAAAACTTATGCGCAAAATCGTGCAGCAGCAAAGTCACTAGAAGAAGTGCAATCCCAACAGCGATCTGAACCAGCCCCGCTCCGCGAACGGCAGCGGCGACGCCAAATACAATCGTCAGCAGCAGCCAGAAATGCAGCCGCACGCGCACGCCCAGCCACGTGCCGAACGGAATGGAATAGCTGAGAATCGCAGCCGGGTTGGCGAAGTAGTCCTCGCCTCCGCCGTGATTGTAATCCCGATCTTGCCAGGCCACCGCTGCACCTTCCTCTTACTGCACTAAAATCAACGCCTTATCCACAATCCTACCGCTCTTTCGCATCGTACCACGAAATTTACGGCGTCTGCAGATAATGCGCGTTACCGCATTCGAGAAGAGGAATGAACGCCGAGACTCAAAGACGCCGAGGCGGAAACGCCGAGTTGAGATTCTCATTTGCCGGGCGGGCGTAACTCCTCCTTGTGGCGAAGCTGCCCTTTACCCCCTCGCCCTGTACTCAGGGAGAGGGTTGGGGTGAGGGTTCTTCGCCTTTTGCCACCATTGAGCGTCACACGCTGGCGGGCCTCCTTTCGGCATGCAACCGCGCATTCGGCAACAATTCAGCGTATGATAGCCCTTACACCGTAACTGCAGGGCGACGAGAATGGACCAAGTGTCCGCGAGTATCCGCTGGTCGGTGCCCGATGACGCCAGGCGCAACGCGCTTCTCGCGACGCGACGACAGACGACGGCCATGGGGGCGCGGCTGATTTCGGTCACGGCATTGATATTGTGGGCTGCCCATCACCTGCTGGTGCCGATCTGCGACCCTGATTTCCCATGGGCCCGGATATCGCTGCTCATGCTCGGCTATCCCAGCGCTCTATCGATTATCATGCTTATAGGGACGCGTGAGACTCGTCGAAAAGCGATGGACTATGCCCTAACAACTACTGGCGTATTACTTCCCCGCAAAGAACACCCGATTATTCGCTGGGATCGCATTGTGAGTTTCAGCGTCCAGAGCCACCCGCGTCTGCAAAACCTCCGCATGCTATCCCTCCATCTCGTTGAAGGAGTGACTCGATATATCGTTCTGCCCGGCGGCGCCGAAGACG
>JBEKYH010000396.1:0-4909 GCA_049511115.1 Tepidisphaeraceae bacterium
CTTGCCCGCCGCGCGGCTGCCCCGCGAGAGGGTAGAAAGTAGAGAGTGGAAAGTAGATGGAAGAAATGCGGATTAATTTCCGCGACGATATTTGGCCAGGTCCGGGTAGCTCATCATGCGAATGCGCATTAACTCGCGTGCGTTCTTGATCGTCCCTGAAATCGGCGCGTACCTGCTGTCCCCGTCGTCGCGCCAGCGCACGCCGACCTCGCGGATGCGGTAGCCCAGCAGCTTGGCCAGCCGCAGGATTTCCACGTCGAACATATACCCGTCGATCCGCTGCAGCGCGAAGATCGCCTTGGCCGCGTCGCGCCGGAAAAACTTAAATCCGCATTGCGTGTCGCGAATGTCCGAGAGGCTCAGCAGCGTCCCCATCACCGCGTGAAAAGCAGCCGAACCAGCGCGCCGATAAAACGGCTGGGCCACCTCAATGCGCGATTCACCGACTTTGCGCGAGCCGATGGCCAGGTCATACCCCTGCGAAAGAAAGGGGAGAGCCTTTTCGATTTCCTCGATGGGCGTTTTGTAATCGGCGTCGATAAATCCGATGGTTTCGCCCGCGGCCCGCTCGACGCCGATGCGCACGCCTCGCCCCTTGCCGGCGCGCTTGACCGACCCGATGACGCTGATGCGCGCGTCGCCCGCGCCCCATTTGGCGGCCGCCTCGCGCGTGCCGTCCTGCCCGTCGGCCGAGACGATGATCTCCCACTGGCCAATGCCCAGCTCCGCTCCGCGCTTCTCCAGGAACTCCCGCATCAATTGCAGAGTGCCCGCGATTCGCCCGACTTCGTTGTAGGCAGGGACAATTACGCTTAGGTTTGGCGTCATCTGAATACGACGCGGACGATATTCGCAATCGGCCGCGCTTACAACCGCCGGGGGTTTTGCAAGCGAGGATATTACAATCCCGGATTACGCGGGAACTTCTGGTACGGCAGGTTCACGCTGTCCACGCCGTCGGCCTTCAATCGCTCCAGAATGCGCGTGATGATCGTGTCGGTGTCGGGCTGCAACAGAATCCCGTCGGGGTTGCCAACCTCCTGGTCCGGATCGTCAAACCCCACCGCCGATTGCAGGAAGGAGATCGTCGGGAATGTGAAATGATAAATATCGCCAGCGGGCGGTGTGTAATCGAGCTCATCGATCTTCTGCGTGATGTCCGCGACGATCTGCGCGGAGCTGAGGCTGTCGTCCTCGATACTCGTCGATGGGCGGAATCCCGCCGTGCCGGCGTAGGCGATGAGATCGTCCTGATCCACGCCGTCGCCGGATATGCCGACGGCGCCGACGAGCTTACCACTCTTATAGAGCGGCGCTCCGCCGGGGAAGATGGTAATCCCATCGCCGAGCGGATTGGGCACGATCGTCGGTGTGCCGTTGATGTCTTCGGTGATGTCGGGAAGGAAGACGGCCTCGTTCTGCGGCAGGGCCAGAGTATTCTGCAATTGATACAGCGGCCCGGTAGCGCCGTTTTCCTGGGCGGGCGGAAGCGTGCTGTCGGCCAGGAAGCCGATGGCGCGCGATGAAAACGCGTACGTGTCGCTGCTGAAGAACGCCGCGGTCCGCGCCTTTTGCACGGCGATGTCGAAGCTGAAATTGGTCGCGTCGGGCGTCGCCACAACCGTGAGGATATCTCCCACGGTATCGGTGACCGCAACGTGAACTTCGGCCGGTACATCATCGGGCACACGGATGGCGCCGCGGATGCTCAGCGCTTCACTGAGCGCATCCGAGACGATCTCCAGGAGATTTTTCTTGGTGAGGTGCAGGCTGGTGCCTTCAACTTGATCGCCGGGCAAAAAGCCGAAGTTGCCGTTAGTCCAGGTGACCGACCCATCGGCGCCCAGGACCGGAACGAAGCTGCTATCGTTTTCAAACGGAATCGCCGCATTTGCTCCGAGTCCACCCGCGGCTGGACTATTATTCTTCAAAATTCCGGTGACGGTCGAGCCATTATTCAGCGGAATCGTAGTCGTCGGATACGGGCTGGGCGGCGTGTTTATCGGACCGGCGGTGGTTTTGCCGAACGGGGCATAAGCGAAGTAGGTTCGCGGCGGCAAGGCCGAGAGCGGCTCTCCGTTATCAGTCAAACCCGGGATATTCGCCGGCGGAGCGCCGGTCGCCGGGCCTTCAGCGACATACGGGAACGTCAGGCCGTTCACCAGGATGTTCGTCGCGACGATGGAAGGAGACGGCGTAAAGCCGATCGCCCCCGCCTGGGCGACGGCCTCGTCGAAACTGTATTCTTCCGTCCCTTGATAATACGCGCCGGTCGGATCGCTCTGGAATGCCGGCGATTGTTCGTCGAGGGGAAGGCCCGGAGTCGCCTGCGGAACCAAATCCTGCCGCGCTGCGACAACTTCGCCGCTGCCGGCAACGCCAATTCCGCCGACAGGCTGCCCGTCGATATACAGCGGAATTCCTCCGGGATTACCGCTTAATCCCGCGGCCAGACCCGTGCCATCACCGACTGGAAGCGCATCACTGCCCGCCGCGTTGGAAAATTCCACGCCCAGCAGCGGTCCGGCTTCGGTGTTGGTTATCGGCTGCGGGAAATCGTTCTGTACGATGAATCGCGCGGTGCGCGTGCTGAAGGCATCTTGTGTGCTTTCAAATGCGGCCGCCGTACGCGCCTCGGCGGTGGCGTTGATCAGCGCGAACTTGGCCGCGGTGTTGGGGCCTAATGCGCCGGAGACGACGCCCTTCTTCGTGACCCGCTCCAATTCCGCCAGATTGGTCGGGCTCGCGTCCTGGTCCACCACCGACGGCGCCTGCCCGTAGATTCCCAGCACATCGCCGTTGAGGTCCACGACGACGATCGTCTGCGAAGGCAGCGACACCGCCGCCGCCTGCTGGATGATTTGCGCGACTTGTGCCGCGGTCAGCGTCGCCGAGAGCATCAAGCGTGATTCCAAAGCCTCAATGAGTACCCTGTCATTCATAGATGTGCCCACCTATCCCATGCGCCCGCAGATGACAGCCTATTCTTCCCAGAACTGTTTAGCGCCGGAACAATATACGAGAACATTTCGTCTTGCCAAGGGAAAAGAGGCAAAAGAAATCAAAGTTTTCGCGGCGGCAATTTATGCGCCCTGCACAATCTCGATAAAAGATTCCGAATTTGGAATTGAAATTAAAAAAGTCTTCGTTATGCTGTCGCCCCATCGACGGGAAGGCGTGGGGCCACCCCGCACATCAAGGGAGAGAAGAGTGGTGTGCATGCGACGGGGAAATTCGGGTTGGATCACTTATAGTCTGGCTGTCGGTATCGCCTTGTTTTCTCAGGCTGTGGCGACCGCTGATGATGTTCCCACGACACAACCGTCCACTCGCCCCGCTTCCGTAGCAGATCAGTTCAAACCACTTGGCGTTCGCAGCATTATTCCCGGCCAGGACGGCGCGGGCATTTACTCCCCGCCCACCAACGTCGATCAAAATAATTATTATCCCGTGCCCGATCGCTGGCGGGTTGGTTTTCCCGGCGATTACGTCCAGAATACCCGCAACGATTCCATTTTTGATCCCTACGGCCAGAACGTTTTGAAGGGCGACTACCCCATCCTGGACCAGGATAAATTCCTCGTCCTTACGGCTACAAGCGATTCACTCTACGAGGCACGCCGCCTCCCCAGCGCCAGCGGGATCAGCGCCGCCCGGCCCAATAGTTTCGGGTTCTACGGCCAGGGCGATCAGCAGCTTCTGCACCAGGATTTCGTGGAATCGGTCGATTTCTTCAAGGGAGACGCCGACTATCGCCCGCGCGATTTTGAAATCAAGGAAACCGGCGTCTTCGAATTTGATTATCTGCACACCTCGCAATTGGGCCAGGTCAATCCCGACGTTCGCGACGGCCGCGACCGCGATGTAAGCTTCTTCGGATTCCAGGAACTTTTCGCCGAATACAAGATCGCCGACACGTCCCCCAATTTCGACATCATGTCCGTTCGCGTCGGCATCCAGGACTTTAACAACGATTTCCGCGGCTTTCTCTTCAACGATGACGAGCCCGGCGTCCGCCTCTTCGGCAACCTGCAGAGCAATAAGATTCAGTACAACCTGGCCGGGTTCTACATGCTCGAGAAGGACACCAACACCGGCCTGAACACCTTCAATCGCCGCGATCAGGGGGTTTTCCTGGCTAATGTCTACGACCAGGACTTTATCTTTCCCGGCTACACCGCTCAGTTAAGCGGCGCCGCCGATTTCGATAATCCCGAAACCTATTACGACACCAACGGCAACATCGAACGGCCCGAGCCAGTCGGTGTGATTAATGAGAAGGCTGTTCGGGCCTATTACGTCGGTTGGGCCGGCGACGGCCACATTGGCCGCTTCGACATCACTCACCAGTTCTATCAGGCCCTGGGCGAGGAGAGTTTCAACTCCATCGCCGGCAAAAAGACTGAAATCGACGCCCAATTCGGCGCTGTAGAACTGGCGTACGATTCGGATTACACCCGCTATCACGCCAGTTTCCTCTACGCCAGCGGCGACCATGACGCCACCGACAACAAGGCCACCGGCTTTGATTCCATCTTCGACAATCCCAATTTCTTCGGCGGCGGCCTCGACCTGTTCACGCGCGAATCCATCGCCCTGACCAACACCAAGGTCTCCCTAAAGGGCGACCACACTCTGCTGCCCGACCTGCGCACGAGCAAGGAAGAAGGCCAGGCCAATTTCGTGAACCCCGGTCTCCTGGGCTACAACCTCGGCATGGAATACGAGGTCACGCCGACGGTCGAGTTGAACGCCAACGCCACCTATCTGCAGTTTGCCAGCACCGATGTGATCCAATACGTCGAACATGACTCCACCCTCCAGGGCCGCGATATCGGCATCGACTATTCCCTGGGAGTGCGCTATCGCCCCTTGCTTAACAACAACATCATTGTGAATGCCGGAGTTG
>JBEKYH010000397.1:0-4892 GCA_049511115.1 Tepidisphaeraceae bacterium
CGACAAAGGTCAAAGTGAGCGGCACTCCGTCGACGGAAGTTTCGGCGGACCTGACGGGGAGCGGAATTTCCGATCTGGTTGTCCTGGACAAACAGAATAGCACGGTCAGTGTTTTGCTGGGAAATGGCGACGGCACATTCCAGGCGCCGCACGTCTATTCGGGGATCAATTACCCGCGCACGGTCGCAATCGCGGACGTCAATGGCGATGGGCATCCGGATATCGTCATTGGCGCCAATAATGGCAGCATCGACGTGCTGCTCGGCAACGGCAACGGCACCTTCAAGTCAGCGATCACGACAACGATCGACCCGAATGGGGGCAAGATCATTGTGGCCGTCGCCGATCTTACCGGCGATGGGGATCAGGACATTATCGCCGCCGATAAAAATAACGGAATTCTGGGCGTGCTGCTCAACAATGGAAGCGGCGTTTTCGCGCCGCCGCGCCTGTATAGCGTCGGCACTTACCCCTCATCCATCGCCGTCGGAAACTTGGGCAATGGACATGAAGACATCCTCGTGGCTAACGAATACTCGGGGACGGTGAGCGTCATGCTCGGCAACGGGGACGGCTCATTCAAGGACGGTCCAACACTGGCGGTTGGGGATGATCCGGAGTCCATCGCGCTGGGCGACTTGAACGGCGACGGAAAGCCTGATCTGATCGTCGGGGACGCCGGCGCTTACTACCAGCGGGGAGATACGGCATCGGTCAGCGTTTTCCTGGGCAATGGCGATGGAACATTCAAGCCGCCCATGAAGACGGTCCTGCAAGGAGACCGCCTCGGCCAGGTGGCTGTCGGCCAGTTGACGGGCGACGGCAGGAATGATGTCGTTGTAACAACCGGATACGAAGACGAGCCGACCGATCTGGTAGATGTTCTGCTCGGCAATGGGGACGGGACGCTGCAAGCGCCGGCGACGTTCGTCGTCCTCAATTCGCCGAGCACCGTTTCCATAACGGATGTCAACGATGACGGAAAGCCGGACATCGTGGTGCCGGCCGAGCAGCACAAAGGGTTGAGCATCCTCATCAATACAGCCAGTCCACTGATTTTCACTCCGCCAAAACTCGTCCCCACCGGCAACGGTCCCGATACGGTGGTTACGGCGGATTTGAACGGCGACGGCATACCCGACGTGGTTGTGGGAAATCAAGTCGATAACACGGTGCAAGTCTTCCTGGGAAATGGCAACGGGACATTCAAAGCGCCGGAGACTTACTCGGTGGCTACCGACCCCCAACAGGTGTTGGTGGCGAACCTGGGCAATGGAAGTCTGGATATCGTCGAGATCAGCCAGTCATCCGGCGATGTCACGGTGCTTAAAGGCAACGGAAGCGGGCATTTCACTGCCTTGCCGGCTTTCCCCACGACGGAAATCGGTTTTGGCCCAAATCCGATGACCCTGGCCAATCTAAGTGGTAACGGCGATATGGACCTGGTGGTAGCCGACGACTCGTCGGGCATGATTGATGTTTATCAAGGCAACGGCGATGGCACATTTAACGAATCACCGGCTGACTATTCGATGCCAATGGGCGCCTATGCCCCTTCGGCTTTCGCTGTGACTTCCGGCGTGTTCACAGGCACGCTGCCCGACATTGCCGTGACCGATGTGAGCAACAATCAGGTGGATGTGTTCCTCAACAACGGTTCGGGCGGACTCGACAGCGTGCCGGGGACATACCCCGTGGGAACTTATCCGACGTCGCTCGCGGTCGCGGACGTTAACGGCGACAGCAAGCAGGATTTGGTCGTTGCCGACAAGTACGGCTCGGAGGTGAGCGTATTGCTGGGCAACGGCGACGGCACTTTTGCCCCGCAGCAGACTTTCGCGACCGGAAAGTACCCAAGCCAGGTAATCGCCGCCGACGTGAACGGCGACGGCAAGATGGACATTATCACGGCCAATGCGGGGAATTCCGATTCGCCGGGCCATTCCGTTGATATTCTGCTGGGTAACGGCAACGGAACATTCGCTCTGCCGCAAGTCCTTTTGACGGGCAATTATCCGAGGTCAGTAGCCGCGACCGATCTGAACGGCGACGGCAAGACAGATCTGATCATTGCGGCCCAGTCGGATAACGATCTGAATATCTTCCTGGGCGGGAAGCCGACGATCGCCTCGGGCAGTAGCGGCGCGGTCACCGTGCAGGGCAGCGGCGGCAATGACATGACGACGGTCGGCTATGCCGGCGGCAAGGTTATCGTCAATATCGACGGGCAGTCGCAGTCATTCACCAAGACGGCGCTGGGCGCGTTCGCAATCATGCTGGGCGGCGGCAATTCCACGCTGTCGATCAGCGCGGGCGTTCCCGCGGTCAGCATCCAAGGGGGATCGGGCAACAGTTCGATCATCGCCGGGAGCGCCGACGCCACCATTCACAGCGGATCGGGCAACGACTTCATCGTCAGCAGCGGCAAGGCCTCCTCGATCAAAGCCAACAGCGGCAACGAGGATATCGTCGCCGACGCCAGGATTGAAACGATTCATGGCGGCACGGGCATCGACACGATCGACCCGCTCAAGGGAGGCGATTCTCTCAAGGGTGGGACGGGCACGAGCTTCTTCCTGGATGCCGGAGCGAAGCACCCCGATACCATCGTCGGGGGCACCGGGTTTAGTTTCGCCCAGTACAACCCGGCGGACACGATGAGCAATATCTTCCAGATCATTGATCCGCCGCCGCCATCGAGCGGAACCGCGGTGGCCGCGGCGAAACCGGCTGCCAGCGCGGGGCCGGCCGATGCCAGCGGCGTGACCGCGCAGGTCGTGGATGGTGAACTTAAGATCGTTGGGACGAGCGGATCCGATACGATTTCCCTCACGACTGACGGCGCCAATATCGACATCGCGGCCGACGGCGGTTCGCTGACGCCGGTTCCGCTGAGCGGCCTGACCGACATTCGTGTTAACGGGCGAGGCGGCGCTGACTCCATCATTTTGGCCGGCGATATCACCCTGCCGGCCACGCTCGATGGAAATGGCGGCGCCGATACGCTGGTTGGGGGCGGCGGCGACAACGTTCTGGTGGGCGGGCCGGGCGGCGACTCGCTGGTCGGCGGCGCTGGGACGAATCTGCTGGTGCCGGATCAGAATACGTCATTCCTCAGCGGGCCGGCAGGCAACGATACGCTCGACGGCGGCACGGGCTTCAGCATCGCCGATTTTTCGTACCGGACTGACGCGCTGACGCTATCAAACAACGGCGTGGCCGACAGCGGAGATACAGGACAAGGCGAGGCCTCGAAGATCATGACCAATGTCTCTGCCATCTGGGGCGGCAGCGGAGGCAATACGATTACCGGGGCCACGGGCGGCGAATTCCTCAGCGGAGGCGATGGGGCGAATTCGGTGCACGGCGGCGGGGTAAATGACCTGCTGGTCGGTGGCGGGGGAAATGACACCGTGATTGTGGCGGCTGAGCCAGTGAGTTTGTATCTCATCAACGGCAAGGCAAATGAATATGGTGGTGTTAACAATCCGTCTGAGGATATTTTGCAGTTGGATTCGCTGGACACGGTGATAAGCTAGGGCGACGGTTGCATTTGGGAACAGGGTGGCTTAAATCTGGGATGGGCAGTCTATTGAAAGGGAATGGTGCGTCATGCCTTCTACAGCACAATGCGCGGTGGTGATTTTCGGGGCCAGCGGCGATCTGTCGCAGCTTAAGCTGGTGCCGGCCATTTATGAGCTGGCTCGCGAGGGATTGTGGTCTGACAAATCCCCGCTGATCGGCTATGCCCGCAGCTCAACGAAAAAGGACGGCACGCCGCTGAACGACGAGACGTACCGCCGCGATTGCTACGAGGCGATCAAGAAGAACGCCCGCCACAAGCCGATCGACGAGGCGCTGTGGAAGAAAATGGAGCAGAATATTTTTTATGTGTCGGGCGCTTATGATGGAGCCGACGACCATGCGAAGCTGGCGGCGCTGCTGGCCAAGTTGGACAAGAGCCACGGCACCGGCGGCAACCGGTTGTTTTACATTTCCACGCCGCCGGATGCGTTTGAGGGGATCATCACGCGCCTGGGCGAGCGCAATAAGGGCGAGGGGTCGGATCGCCCCACCGGTTGGCAGCGCCTCATTATCGAGAAGCCCTTTGGGCGCGATCTGGCGTCGGCCAAGCACCTCAACGCGGTTCTGCACAAGTATTGGGAAGAGAAGGAGATTTTCCGAATCGACCATTACCTGGGCAAGGAAGCGCTGCAGAACATGATGGTGATGCGTTTTGCCAACAGCATCTTTGAGCCGATCTGGAACTACAAATACATCGATCACGTGCAGATCACCGTCAGCGAGACGCTGAGCGCCGACGACCGGGCCGGCTATTACGAGAAAAGCGGCGCCATGCGCGACATGATCCAGAACCACATCTTCCAGCTCATGGCGCTGGTGGCGATGGAGCCGCCGGTGGCGCTGGACGCGACGAGCATTCGTGATGAAAAGGTGAAGGTGTACCGGTCCGTGCGGCCCATGCGGCCGGATCAGATCGACACGCAGTGCGTTCGCGGACAATACGGCCCGGGCGAATATTTGAATAAGGCAAATAAAGTTCCCACCAATGGCTATCTGAAAGCCAAAGGGGTTAACCCCGCATCGATGACAGAATCGTTCGCGGCGATCAAGCTTTACATCGACAATTGGCGCTGGAGCGGGATGCCGTTTTATATCCGCACCGGAAAGTGCCTGAATCGAAAACTGAGCGAAGTGGCGGTGCGGTTCCGCTCGCCGCCGTTGACGCTGTTCCAGAAGCAGTCGGACGCGCATATTTATCCGAATGACCTGATTATCCGCGTTCAGCCGGAAGAGGGAATCAGTTGGCGATTGAACGCCAAGGTGCCCGGCGGCACACTGAACATCAAATCAGTCGCCCTGGAATTTGA
>JBEKYH010000398.1:0-4878 GCA_049511115.1 Tepidisphaeraceae bacterium
CGCATAAGGAAATGCTACAGATATTTCGACCCGAATTGGTCTTTCACCCGGCCCAACAGTTCCTTGACGCGCTGCGCCTCCTGCTTGGGGCAGACCAGCGTGGCATCCCGCGTGTGCACAATAATCATGTCGCTGATGCCAATCGCGGTAATCAAGTGCTCCGGGTCCTGGCTCACAATCACGTTGTCATCGCTGTCGAGGAAAACGAAGCACTTGGCGTCCAGCGCATTGTTGTGCTCGTCCACCTCCATGGTCTCCGCCAGCGCCGGCCAGGAGCCGACATCGAGCCATTGCACGGGCATCTCGACCACGGCGACGTGAGCCTTTCCCTTCCCCTGGCTGGCAGGTTCCATCACGGCGTAGTCAATGCTGATCTTGGGGAGCTTGGGATACACGCCCTCCAGCACCGTCTGCTGGCTGGCCGTGCCCCAGGCTTGCGATATCTTCATCAGCCCCGAGTGCGATTCCGGCAGGTGCGTCGCCAGCTCGGTAAGCACGATATCGCAGCGCCACACGAACATGCCGCTGTTCCAATAATACCGGCCGCTTTCGACATAACGATCCACGGTCGCCTTGTCCGGCTTCTCACGGAACGCCTCCACGCGATAGGTGCCGGGAATGTTCAATGGGTCGCCGCGCTGGATGTAGCCCAGGCCCGTGTGTCCGTGCGTGGGAACGATGCCAAATGTCACCAATGCGTCGGGTCGCTCGCTCACCAGGTCAAAGCCTTTGCGCAGGCAGTTCTGGAATTGAGCAACCGGCTCAATGACATGATCCGCCGTAACAATGGCGCAAACCGCCCCCGGATCGCGCTTGGACAACACCGCCGCGGCGAAGCCGACCGCATTGGCCGTGTCCCGCGCCTGCGGCTCGCCGAGCAGGTTTTCGCGCGGCAATTCCGGCAGATTTTCCAGCACTGACGGCCCTTGCGCGGCGGCCGTACAGACAAATATCTCTTCCGGCTGCAATAGCCCCCGCAGCCGTTGATAGCTCAACTGCAAAAGGCTCTTGCCCCGGATCGCTGACAACAACTGTTTAGGCCGGCTGTTCCGCGACAGCGGCCACAGCCGCGTCCCAGCCCCGCCCGCCATAATTACGCCATATCGCATCGTTTATCCCAAACTCGTCCCCCAACCCATGCTGCAATTATATCGCCCAATCCTGCCGGACATTCAATCCGGCAGCGCACTCCACACATCAAGGACTGAGGGCCAAGGACTGAGGACTGAGCGAAATGTTGTCTTCCTCTCAGTCCTTAGTCCTCAGTCCTGCCTTACGTCTTGCCAGACGTTGCAGCACTCCTACAATCTCCTCAATGGCTCTCACTTGCAATATCGACGCAAGAGGAAAACGATATCGCTTCATCCAGGGCGTCATTATGACGCTCGTCGGCCTGATTTTAATCGTATTCTGGGCATTCCGCGCCGGCGATGCCCTCTCCTGGGCCATTTCGCTGGCTTGCCTGGCGATTGGATTATTCTGCATCTTTGAGGCCCGCGCCGGTTGGTGTGCCTTGCGGGCCATGGGCATTAAAACGAAGCTGTGACCTGCACGGGCCGCGCCGGTTTGGCCAGCACCTGTTTCCCCACCACTTTGGGTTTGGTCCTTATCCGCCGCCGCGTCGCATGATTGGGCATCGTCACTGGTGCCGTGCCAATGTCGGCCGCCGTCGGAGTAACTGCGATGGCGCTGGGATACCAAAATCGTATGACATCCTCATACACGCCATCGTCCACCACCACTGGCTCGAGCTTCTCTCCCTTGAGCGCCCCGTCGATCGCCCGCCCGTCCACCGCCCACAGGCTATTGCTGTCGCGCTCGGTCCACATAGCCGTTGGATGAGCGGGATTGGAAACGGGATAAAACCGTGGCGTTAAATCTCCATTTGCCTGGCGAATAAAAGCACGTGTCTCGCCTTCGCCATCGCGGTACACCAACAGCGGCGAAGAACCCACGAGCAAGTTCAGCGGCGCGCCCGTCAAATCGGCATCTTTCAACAGGGTCGGCTGCGGCATTTGAACCAACGCCGAAATGATGCCGGTCTTTGCCCAGGTGTCGGTGGGCGCTCCCGCCAACTCTCCCGGCATCGGATATCGCGGCGGCACCGGCTTGGTCGGCCACCCGGTGCGCCAGCCATCCGGCGGGCTGAGCACCAGCGTATCGGGATGGCGGCGCCTCCAAACGCTCCAGGGCATCTTTTCCGTCGGCACCGGCGCTAAAAATCCTGTCGGCCGCGCGCCGTCGGGCGTTAACCCCGTCACTCCAACGATAAATTGCCCCAACCCGGTGTTGTACAAGAGCAGCGAATTGGCCGGCTCAGAAACGACTTCCAATTCGCGCGGCTTGAGCGTCCAATCCGTCTCCTCGGCCACCGCGCGATTGGCGAACGCCGACCACATCACCAGCAATCGCCGCCGCGGCTCTGAAAGCGCCACCACCGGCGATTGATATAAAATGCCATAAGGCAGCGCGTATTGTTCGCCGTCAAAGCTGACGCCTACCACTTCGTCATCATCGGCAACGAATTTTGCATCATTCGCCGCGACAAACGACGGCGCCGCATTGACGATCATTCCGCCGGCCGGATCGAACGCAAAATGCCGCGCAAATAAGCCCAGCACCGGCGCCAAGCCCAGCAGCCACCACGCCCGCCATCGCCCGGCGACGACCATTACCACGACTGCCGCGCACGCCAGCATTGCCCCCGCCACCAGCGGCCCCTGCAGCCGGCGGCTCAACATGATCATCTCCAGACCATGCGCGTGGATCATCCAGCGCGGATCATTTCCAAACGCCACCGCCCCCGCCGCGGCAATCGCTCCCAGGAGAATGGAAAATGGAAACAGCATCGTCCGATAACGTCATCGGCCAAATGCCAGATATTTCTCCATTTACTTCTTCAACTGATAAAACCCGCGTGAAGCCGCGTGGAATCGCTTGTCCTTGATCAGCGACTGATTCACAATTCCGCGGAATTTGGGGCTGTTGGTCTTGTAGCCCATCTTGAGCACGGCGTCGGAGATGTCAGTCACTTTCATCGGCTTGCCGTGAGCGGTAAGCACTTCCAGGATACATTCCGGCAGGCTCTTGTCGTTCTTGGCCCGGCCGCGATGTCCGGCGCTGGCGCCGGCGCTTCCGCCCATCGAGGCGATTTTCGCATCCAGAACCTCCAGCTTCTTCTGCAACTTGGTGCGCTGCCGCTCGAATTTGCCGATCTTGGAACGCCGTTTTTCCAGAAGAGCTTCGAGTTGCGCGATGGTAAGATTCTCCGATCCGATGCGTGGACGTGGCATGCTGTCTTCCTTATTAGATTATGTTTCCTCTCGGGCCGTCCGCGGCCGACATTGGAAGGACTATAGCATGACACAATCCTCATACGCAACATATCGCCTCGCATAATCCACCGCAACTCTGTGCAATCATCTCACTGATATGTTGCGTTCACAACTGCCATCGCAGCGACGGCGACGGTACAATCCCCTCATGCCCGCAACGCGCCTTGCTCCTTCGCCGACCGGCGCTCTTCACCTCGGCAACGCACGCACGTTTCTCATCAATTGGCTTCTGGCCCGCCAGCAGAATTGGAAGATTATTCTACGCATTGAAGACCTCGACGGACCGCGCGTAAAAAAAGACGCCGACCAGGCCGCGATTGACGACCTGCAATGGCTCGGACTCAATTGGGACGATGGGCCAATCTATCAATCTTCGCGGGCGCCGCTTTATCAGGCCGCCATTAATAAGCTTATCCATGACGAAAAGGCCTATCCTTGCGTCTGCACGCGCCGCGAAGCGGAAGCCGCCGCCAGTGCACCCCACGCCGATGATATGGGCACGGGAATCTACCCAGGAACCTGTCGCGACCGCTTCACTTCCGTTGCCGATGCGCTGCAAAAAACCGGCCGCTATCCCGCGATTCGTTTCCGCGTGCCGGATCGCGTCGTCGAATTCAATGACGGTTTCGCCGGGCCGATGAAAGTCAACCTGAGCAATCTCGGCGATTTCGTCATCGCCAAAGCCGACAAGACCGCCGCGTATCACCTCGCCGTTGTCGTCGATGACGCCGATATGGAAATCACGCACATTGTCCGCGGCGATGATCTCCTCGATTCCACCGCGCGGCATTTGCTGTTATATGAATCGCTTGGCTTGTCTGCGCGCATTCCAACATGGTTTCATCTTCCGCTTGTCATCGGCGCCGACGGCCGGCGTCTGGCCAAACGCCACGGGGACACGCGCCTTGCCCACTATCGCCGCCAGGGCGTTCCCGCGGCGCGCATCCTCGGCTTGCTGGCCCGCTGGTGCGGAATGAATTGCGGCGAGGAGACAACACTCGACTATATGCTTGCGAATTTCCAGTGGAATCGCGTGCCGCGGCAGCCCATCGTCTTCACCGCCGAAGATGAATCCTGGCTCGTCTCCCAACCCAAACTCTCTTGAATCCTTCGACCGAGCAAGAATTTCTCGACGTCGTCTCCGGCAACAGCCGCGGCGCCACCGCCGCCGCTCTGCGCAGCATGTTATGGGCGGCGGAGCAGCCCTTTAGCGTCGCCGTCGGCGCGCGAAACGCCTTCTATGATCGCCGCTGGCTCCCCATCCGCCGTCTTCCCCGCCCGACCGTCAGCGTCGGCAATCTCACCACCGGCGGCACAGGAAAGACGCCGTTCGTCTGCTGGCTCGTCGGCGCGCTCCAATCCGCCAAGCGCCGGCCTGCCGTGCTCATGCGCGGGTACAAATCCAATAGTCAATTCAGCGACGAGCAGGCACTCATTTCGCGCCTTTGCCCTCAGACGACAGTGATCGCCGATCCCGACCGAGTGCGTGGATCCGCCGCAGCGCTGGCGAATGATCCGGCCATTGATCTATTCATCCTCGACG
>JBEKYH010000399.1:0-4833 GCA_049511115.1 Tepidisphaeraceae bacterium
CGCTTCCTTGTCCGACCCGACCGGCAAAAAGCACTTTTCCTCCACCGCCCGCAGCAACATCGCCTGCTCGTCCGGGCCAAGCTCAGCCACTTCATCCAGAAACAGCAATCCCCCGTCGGCGGCGCGCAGCAAGCCCGGCCGATCCTGCACGGCCCCGGTGAACGCCCCCTTGGTGTGGCCGAAGAGCGCGCTCATCGCCCCGTCACCGCGGATCGTCGCGCAGTTCACTTCGATGAATTTGCCTTCCAGTTGGCGGCGCTGCTTCTTGAGTTCAAAAATCCGCCGCGCCAGTTTTGATTTGCCCGCGCCGGTTGGGCCGGTCAGGAGAATCGGCGCTTTGGAGGCGACTGCCACGTGCTCGATCTGCTCGATCAGTCGATTGAACTGCTCGCTGCGCGTCTCAATGCCGCCTTTGAGAAACGATGTGCTCTCGCGCAGCTCGGCGTTGAATCGCGAAGCCAGTTTGTCATACTTGGATAAATCCAGATCGACGACCGCGAACGACCCGGCATCCCCACGATGCTTATTCGGCGGCGCCGTCTGCACCAGCTTGGCCGGCAGGTAGCGCGATTCAGTCAACAGAAACAAACAAATCTGCGCGACGTGCGAGCCCGTCGTAATGTGAACGAGATAATCTTCCTCATCCGGCTTGAACGGATAGCCGCGCGCAAAGTCGAGCAGCGTGCCGTAGACATCCTCAAAGTCCCACGCGTCGTCGAAATGCACCAGATGCGGCCGGACGGTTGTCTCGGGACTCACGGCTTGGATATCCGCGCAAATCGTTTCGCACAGCGCGGCAAACTTGCGGTCATGCAAAAGCTCAAACCGATCGATGAGCAAATCGTCATGCTGGCACAACGAAACGCTGGGCCGCCAGCGCTCCCACCGCTCGGGGCCTTTGCCGCTGTCGAGCATGGGACCGAGAAGGC
This sequence comes from Tepidisphaeraceae bacterium, assembly GCA_049511115.1. Taxonomy (GTDB): domain Bacteria; phylum Planctomycetota; class Phycisphaerae; order Tepidisphaerales; family Tepidisphaeraceae; genus JBEKYH01. Next base: position 930 of record JBEKYH010000399.1, read on the forward strand.
CGAGGATGACGGTACGCTTTTTCATGTTCGCTGATATTATACGATATTATCCTATGAGATAAATATGCAAGCAAATCGGGGCCGGCTCGCGCTTCACGATAATCGTGTAAATCGTTTCGCTGAAATAACTTAACTTATGTTTGAAAATCGCACCGATTCTGGCACTGCTCCTGCTCTTACTGCTCCGTCCCAACAAGGAGACAGTTATGGCAAACAAGACGCTCTTTCAGTCGATCGCGGGCCTTTTTACCCCCGATGCGAAGGCAACCAATGAAGCCGGTGGTCGCGCCTATGCGCTTTCGCCCAAGGCGGCGTTGGCGCAGTTCGCGGCGACGGGTTGCCTGAACGCGACGTTTTACGCGTCGGCACAGGACCAGCTTGGCGAGATTCTCGGCTTCTGTGCTCATCCTGAAGTTGAGCCGGAATTCATCGCCCGCGTGGCTCTGTATGCTCGCACGCAGGCCAACATGAAGGATATGCCGGCCCTGCTTTGCGCAGTGCTGAGCGTCTTCGGGCCGGGCTTGATGGCGGAGATTTTCGATCGCGTCATCGACGACGGCCGCATGTTGCGGAACTTCGTGCAGATCATGCGCTCGGGAAAGGTCGGGCGCAAGAGCCTGGGCACACTGCCCAAGCGGATGGTGCAGGCTTGGTTTGATCGGCGCAGTGATGAGCAGGTTTTCCGGGCGTCGGTCGGTAACGACCCCAGCCTCGCGGACGTGATCCGCATGGTTCACCCCAAGCCGGCCACGGCTTCGCGGGCGGCGCTGTACGGGTACCTGATCGGTCAGCCGCACAATGTGGCGGATTTGCCGGAGCTGGTGAAGCAGTACGAAGCGTTCAAGACCGGTGATTCGAAGATTCTGCCGGATGTTCCGTTCCAGATGCTGACCAGCTTGGCGCTCAGCAATGATGACTGGAAGGCAATCGCTTCCAACGCGTCGTGGCAGATGACGCGGATGAATCTGAACACGTTCGAGCGGCATGGCGTGTTTGAGGATGCGAAGATGGTCCGCCTCATTGCCGACCGTCTGCGCGACAAGGAAGCCATCAGCAAGGCGCGGGTTTTCCCGTACCAGTTGATGATGGCCTTCAGTCAGGCGGCCAAGGTTCCGGCGGAAATCCGCGAGGCGCTGCAGGATGCGATGGAAATCGCAACCCGCAACGTTTGTGATCTGGCCGGCGAGAACGGCGTGTATGTTTTCCCTGATATTTCAGGGTCGATGCGCTCGCCGATCACCGGCGTCCGCAAGGGCGCGACGACTGCCGTGCGGTGCGTTGATGTCGCGGCCCTGATCGCGGCGACGGTTCTGCGGACCAGCCGTAATGCCCAGGTTGTGCCGTTTGAGAGCAAGGTGGTGGACGTTTCGCTGAATCCTCGCGACAGCGTAATGACCAACGCCAAGGTTCTCTCTTCACTGCCGGCGGGCGGAACGAATTGTTCGGCGCCGCTGGCGGAGTTGAACCGGCGCAATGCCAAGGGCGATTTGCTGATCTACGTCTCGGATAACGAGTCGTGGGTGGATTCGCCGAATTACGGCCGGTTTGGCGGCGGCCGCACTGAGACGATGAATCAGTGGGCCGCGTTCAAGCAGCGGAATCCGGGCGCGAAGCTGGTCTGCATCGACTTGCAGCCGTACGCAACGACGCAGGCAGTCGAGCGCCAGGATATCCTGAACATTGGCGGATTCTCCGATCAGGTCTTTGACGTGATCGCCGCGTTCGCCAAGAGCACGCTGAGCACCGATCATTGGATCGGCGTGATCGAGAACGTTTCGTTGTGAGAGAAGTCGGCGCCGGCGGCGGCGTTAATCTGCCGCCGCCGGCTTGGGAAAAAAGCCGGGCCGAATGCAGGCTGGGACTACATTTGATCATGTAGGGTCTCACCGATTACTTTGTCGGCCCGGTGATTTTTAAGTGAAATTAATGGCAAGCGAATGCAGGCTGGGAGTACATGGTGACGGACGTGGGTCCGAAAGGGCCTCGTCCGCGCGGGAATCAAATCCCGCGGCGCAGGCGGCGAAAGCTGAATGCGTTGGCTCTCGCCACTATTTGTCGCTGCCGCGTTAGACTTGCGAAACAATCGGCGAATGCCGGAGGAACTACATTGGACTCGTCGGTTGCGGGTTCGAATCCCGCGCGATTGCGGCAACGCAGTCGGTAGCTCAACTGGATAGAGCAACGAGAGTGTTTCTTCAAGAATTGTCGCCGGTTTTTGATGCGTGAATGAGTTCGGTGCGAATGCGGCTGAAACTACATCGGTCGCGGGTTCGAGCCCCGCCAGTTTCGATTCGTCGAGGCTGTAGCTCAGTTGGCAGAGCAATGTTGCGGCTCTCTTTTGTCGCGCCTTTCCTGAGGATGTGTGTCATGACCGAAACCCAGCTCAACCCCATCCCCCAAACGATCCCCACCGACGCCGCTGTCGGTATTCTGCCCGTCGAAGGCCGCTCGCCGATTACGGTGATCGGCACCGAGGCGATCCGCGCCGGCTTTGACGCGCGGTGTATCCAGCAGGCGATCAGCTCTCGTATGGCGCCGGGCGTAACTGATCTGGTCCTCAATCCTGACGCGCACGCCGGCTACGGCGCGCCGGTCGGGTGCGTGATGGTTTCGCCGACGCATATTTATCCCGGCCCGGTGGGCGTGGACATCAAGTGTTCGATGAGCTTGCTGCAACTGGATATTCCCGCGGACGCGGTGGCCGATCGCGCGATTCGCCGCGCCCTGATTGATGCTATCGGCCTGCGCATTCCCACGGGGGCCGGTCGCGGTCAGCGGTCGGCTCGCAAGAGCCGCAAGGTCGGGCCGGATGTCGGCCGCAAGGTGGCGGTGGAAGGGGCGTCGGAGGAAGTGTGCGCCGCGCTGGGAATTCCGCCGCAGTGGGCGAGCCGCTGCGAGGATAGCTTCCATGTCGGCCACGACGACACGGCCGATGCGCTGGCGCTGCGGTTGGAAGAGTTGCTCGACGCGGATCGGCTGGGCGATTTCGAGGACAAGATTCGCCAGCTCGGCAGCTATGGCGGCGGAAATCATTTCGGCGAATGCGAAGTCGTTTCCATCGCTGACAGTAAGGCAGCCCGCTCCACGGCGGCCGCGTTCGGCCTGCGCGACGGCGATGTCGCATTTCTCTCCCACTGCGGCTCGCGCGGGTTTGGCTTCAATCTCGCCAACGGCCAGTTCCGCGCCCTGCAAAAGCATTTTGCGACCTGGGATATTCCCCTGCCCGGCAAGGATCGCGAGCTCGTTTACGCGCCCCTGGGCACGCCGGAGGCAGATGCGTATCTCGATGACATGGCCCTGGGGGCGAATTTGGCGACGGTCAATCACATGCTGATCAACGCGCTCGTGCTGGAGGCATTTCAGGAGGTGATCCCCGGCTCCAGCGGAAGTCTGGTTTATTTCATCAGCCATAACATCGCGCGGCGGGAGATTGTAACCCGCGGTGAGCCTGGTCGAACCGAGAACAACCTTGCATGGGTACATCGCAAGGGCGCGACGCGCGCGTTTCCCGCGAATCATCCCGGCCTCAAGGGCACGCCGTTTGAGTCCATCGGCCACCCGATTCTTCTGCCGGGAAATCCGCGCGAGGGTTCAGTGGTGATGGTCGCCGCCGAGGGCGCGGCCAAGAGTTGTTTTAGCGTCAACCACGGCGCCGGCCGCCGCATGGGCCGCAAGGACGCCATCCGCCGGCTCGATCAGGCCACGATAGATCGGGAATTGGATGAGCATGATATCCTAAGCAATTGCCGGCTGTACCCCAAGGATGAGGCGCCCGATGCGTACAAGGATTTTGGCGAGGTGCTGAAGTCGGTGGAGCTGGCGGGATTGGCGAAGCCGGTGGCGAAGTTGAAGGCGCGGTTTGTGATTAAGGATGGGGATAAGGCGGATGATTGAGGCGAGATGT
>JBEKYH010000400.1:0-4814 GCA_049511115.1 Tepidisphaeraceae bacterium
GCCCAGTGCCACGGCGCTCAGATTGAATGTCGCCACGCCCGCGTCTGCCGTCGTCGTGTACGTCCGCAGATAGTCGTCCGGCCCAGTTACCGTCAATGTAATCAGGTCGTACGCGTTGGTATCGAGAGCGCTGGATACTTTCTCCTCATCGACAAGAATCGAGCTCCCGGCGTTGCCGCCCACGGATATCGAGGAGGGTGGTGGAGTGGCAAAAGCCAGCTTGGTGACCTCAGAGTTCCCCGTGCCACTGAGGCCAATCGATTGCGTCGCGGATACGGCTCCCAGGTAATTGTCCGTCAGCACCAATGAGCCGCTATTTATGCCCTCTTCGGTCGGAATAAAGTTCACCGCATAGGTGCAGCTTGCGGCCGCGGCCAACTGGTATGGATCGCTATCGGCGTTCAACTGCGGGCAGGTGCTCGATCCAGCATAGGAAAAACCGCTCGCCAACGTCGGGTTGAGGCCCGAGCCGGGAACCGCAATGGTCAGCGAAGCGTTGCCGACATTCAGGAATGAAACGGTTTGAGGATTGTCGGCCGCGTCGGCGGATCCCACGTTCGTGTGCGTAGGGAAGGTCAACGTCGGCAGGTTGGTCACGCTCCACTTCTCGATCAGGTTATTGTTGAAATCCTCGATGTAGATATTCCCGATGCCGTCCAGATAAATGGCCTCCGGGCCCACGGGGTTTGAGCCGGCAAGCGGAGTGCTGCTCGTCAGTTGTACCGGGTCGCCGTAATCGGTAGCGCCCGCGCCGGTTCGCGGCAACATCACCACTTCGCCTCCGGGCCCCTCTGCCCATACGGCCACGTAGATGTCCCCGGCCGGGTCCGTCGATACGCCGTCGGCGCTATCGCTTCCAAAGCTGGCCAAGGTAGCCTGGCTATAGTCGCCGCTGCTTATATACGTCTCTTTCACAACCGTGCCGGCGCCGTAATCTGCGACGAAGATGTTTCCGCTGCTGTCGACGAAGTCGGTGCTGTATTGGCTGCCGCTCAAGCCGCTGCCGATTGAAACCGGGTCGAGATATCCGTTTCCATTCCATGGCAATTCGGTGATGGTTGCGGCGCTGGTGATGATATATAAGTTCCCCGCGCCATCGATGGTCAGATCCTGAGCGAAGGTGTAGGTGCCGGGAATATTGAATTGCGTCCCGTATTCGCTGCCATTCCAGGGAAACTCGACAACGTCATTCAGAGTCATGTCGGTAACAAAGAGGTTGCCGGCGCCGTCGACAGCAACGCCGGTAGGCGCGCTCCAGCCGGTGCCCACAAGAATCGGCGTAACGGGCGACCCGTAACTTGAGGTGTCCGCGTCCCACAGGAATTTCAGCACCCGTGCGTTCACCGTATCGGCAGCGTAGATATTGTTGCCGGCGTCGACCACCATGGCCTGGGGTTGGTTCAGAGCGCTATACAGAACCGATTGTGTTCCAGGGTTGTAGCGCAACAATGAACCTGTTCCCGTGCCGAACAGGTAGCCTGTACCCAGCACCGCGCCGGAGTTGTTGAACAGCGTCACAGCGCCGAGGCGCAAGCCGGGAGCCGTCGGCGAAAAGGTAACGCTCACGGTGCAGGTTTGCCCGGATGTATAGATCGTTGAGACCGAACAAGTGCCGCCTCCAGTGTTCGCGAAGTCCAGATTAGAGAACCCCTGGGTCGACACGAAGATGCTGTTCACTGTGCCACCGCTTGGGAGTCTCACGGTCACCGCGGTTGGTGAACTCGAGCTGCCCAAAGCCACCGTGCCGAGATTCTGCGGTGTCGGAACCGGCAAGCCGCACAATCCAGGAATGCCGGAGACTGCCACGAGCCACACCAGCAAGGCTGCGAAGCGCTTGCCGCCAAGCCTGTTCGCACACCGACCGCGCCCCGAACGGGCGCTGAGTTCATCGATCTCGGATTGAACCGCAGTGAGAACAGACAATGCCGCGCGGACCATGCAGTCGATCGTCTTCATAGGTAACGACTCCTTGAGGTTGCGGTACAAGTCAATGCGTTTTCGATCGTGTCTTGGTTCCGCCGCTGGCTGATGTGCGGGCGCATTGACGCGCACTTCAGACCTACCCGACACCATGTGCCAGGTGATCCCTCAAAGCTCCTCATCGGCCAGCTTTTGGGGTTCATCACAAATTCCGGACGTGCCGGTATATGGAAGCTCTTCAATGCGCCGATTGTGGGAAAATGCTGGGGCGCGACGACCCGAATGGAACCTGTCGCAGACGCCTCTTTCCAGCTACGACGGATTGAATACGGCCATTGAAGGAGGAAGGCCGTAAGCGTAGTTCGCATCGCCTGCCAGGGTCAGCGCTGTCGATCAGGTTCTTCCGATGGGCCAGATACAGAATGCGCTATTGCAAAGGCTTGGGGGCGCTAGTCTCGACGGTAAGATTGTCGTCAAGTCCTGTTTGCCACGAGATGCGCTCCAATGGTTGTCGCCCGGCGTTGCAGTCAGCGGGAGAGTCTGGAGACAGTCCAAGGCGAATGGACGGGAACGGCGTCCACTGCCAACGAATTCGTCTATTCTGTCTCAATACTCCATCGCGTCGAGGTTTGCTGGAATGCGTGCAGGCATCTGGTTTGCTCTTTGCTCCCTGATTTTCTCCCGCGCCGCCGTCTCCACGATGGCTCAGTCCGCTGATCCAGCCCCCCATGTTGTTGCCATCGAGAGCCCCCCGCCTGTCACTGCCAGGTACGCGATGGTCGTAACCATCCATCACGATGCATCGGATGTGGGAGTTGAGATTCTCAAGGCTGGCGGCAATGCTGTCGATGCCGCCGTCGCGGTCGGCTTTGCTCTTGCAGTTGTGTTTCCCCAGGCCGGCAACATTGGCGGCGGTGGGTTCATGTTGATTCGCATGCACAACGGAAAGACGCATTTCATCGATTACCGCGAGAAGGCGCCCGCCGCCGCTTCCGCGGACATGTACCTCGATGCGCAGAAAAATGTCATCCGCAATGCATCCACCGTTGGATATCAGGCGATTGGTGTACCGGGAACTGTTGCCGGACTCGTCTATGCCGAGAAGAAATATGGCAAGCTCACTCTCGCTCAGGTGATGGCGCCGGCCATCAAGCTCGCCCGCGACGGCTTTCTTCTCAGCCCCGAAGAGGCCCATACCATGAGCGCCGCGCGCAATTTGCCGCAATTCTCCGAATCTCGCCGGGTCTTTCAGCGCGATGGCAATTTCTACCGGCCTGATGAGCGCTTTCTTCAACCTGAGTTGGCCGAGACCCTTCGCCGCATCGCGGAGGATCCATCGACCTTCTACACCGGCACTATGGCCACGCAGCTTGCAGATTCGATTCAAAAGGGTGGCGGCCTCATTACGTCGGCCGACCTAGCCGCCTACCGCGTCGAGGAGCGCACGCCTCTCTACGGCAAATATCGTGGCTATGACATCATAACTTCGCCGCCACCTTCGTCAGGCGGGATTGTCCTGCTTGAGTCGCTCAATATTCTTTCCAGATACGACCTTGGCAAGATGGGCGATCGCACACCACAACAAGTCCACTATCTCGTGGAGGCTTATCGCCGCGCCTACATGGATCGTGGAGACTATCTTGGCGACCCGGCTTTTACGGCGATGCCGCTCAGGCAGATGGCAGATCCCGCCTACGCAGCTGCGTGGAGCAAGACGATCGATCCTGTCGCGCCATCCCCTTCGGCCACGCTTGTCCGGCCGGCTGGATTCCTGCCCCCGGCGCCGCAACTGCCCGCCCCACATGAATCCAATCAGACAACGCATTTCTCAATCGTCGATGCCGAAGGCAATGCAGTCTCGAATACATATACACTCAATGGCCTTTTCGGTTCGGGCGTCACCGCCGGATCGCTGGGCTTCCTGCTCAACAATGAAATGGATGACTTCGCATCAAAGGTCGGAGTTCCGAATATGTTTGGCCTTATTCAGGGACCCGCGAACTCGATTGCGCCTGGGAAGCGTCCACTTTCCAGCATGACTCCCACTATCGTTCTTAGGAATGGCAAAGTGCTGCTGGTCCTTGGATCTCCCGGTGGATCTACCATTATCACCACCGTGGCCAACGACATCGTCAGCATTCTCGATAACCATCTCAATGTTCAGCAGGCTGCCGATGCTCCCCGTTTTCACCATCAATATCTTCCCGATCGGATCGAGGTTGAAAAGGCATTCCCTCTCAGTGTCGTGAATGCCATGAGAACCGCCGGCTATCAAGTCAATCGTTCCAATGAGGCGGATGAAAAGAACCCTGGCGTCTGGGGGGACAGTGAAATGGTCTATATCGATCCGCAGACGCACCTGCTCATGGGTGCAGACGACCAGCGCCACAAGTTCGGTAAGGCGGAGGGCTACTGACAGTAGCTGGATCTGCACGACGGGCGAAACACAGATGAGCAGAATTCTACGGTTCATTCCTGAGGGTCAGGCAGTGCCCCGTTGCGCGGGGCACGGTTACGGTGCACTTGCCATCCTTCAGGCGGACAGCCTGCGGCGACCTGGTAACTTGAGTTTCCCGGCTATCGAGCGCCGACGCGTGCATTGTTTCCGTTTCTACGCCTCCGATTCTCCCTTTGCCAAAGTCCAGCCTTATTTCGACATCCTGCTCCGCATCCTTGTTGAGGATGATGATTGCCACATTGCCGCCGGGAAGGGAAGCGGCATACGCAGTGGCATCAACTCCCGTCGACTGGAGCTGTGAGGTGAAGTCGCCTCGAACAAAGATCCCTCCGCTGAACTTCCCGGCGAATTTGAGGCCGTTCGCCTGCGGCTTCATCTCGTATTATGAGCCGAATGTAGCAATGTGAGTGTTGTAGTTATGTTTTGGGGTTTCTTT
>JBEKYH010000401.1:0-4773 GCA_049511115.1 Tepidisphaeraceae bacterium
AATCCGGCTCCGCATCTGTGACCTGGAAGGGCAAAGGAGTGCAGGACCAAGCGGGGCCTAGCATTGAGGGATTGCCATGAAATCCGTATTCACCACCGGCGAGGCCGCTGAGATATGCAAAGTATCGCAGCAGACGATCATCCGCTGCTTCGACAGCGGCCGTCTGCGTGGCTTTCGCGTTCCCGGCAGCCGCTTTCGCCGTATCCCGCGCGAAGCCCTTATCCAATTCATGAAAGATAATGGCATCCCACCCGATGCCCTCGACAGCGGCAAACAAAAGATTCTTGTCGTGGACGACGACCCTGAGATTGTGGAATTGTTTGTGGACGTTCTCGAGCGCGACGGCCGATTTGAAGTGAAGACGGCCAGCACCGGATATGACGCGGGTATTCTGACTCAGGACTTTGTCCCCGACCTGGTCATATTGGATTACATGCTGCCCGACATCAACGGCAACGTGGTCTGCCAGACCATCCGTAAGAACCCGGCATTCGCCCACATGAAAATTGTCATCGTGTCCGGCGTCGTCAACCAGGATGAAATCAACGACCTCCTCAAGAGCGGAGCCGATGAGTTCGTCAAGAAGCCATTTAATATCGAAAAACTGATCGAGCGAATTGGGGAGCTGCTGTCCGTGTAGTGAGGTGCGAAAGTGTGAAGGTGCGAATATGCGAAGGGGTCAGTAAGAAGCCCTTGAACTTTTTGAGCCTTTGAACCTTTCAACCCTTGAACTCTTAAACCCTTGAACCCTTGACTCCTCCATGTCCGACCAGCAAGCCAAGCGCGTCGAGCTGATTCTTCAGCAGCTTGATCAGCTTCCCACCCTGCCCGCTGTTGCGATCCGTGTCCTGGAAGTCACCTCGGATAACGATTCCCACATGCTCGATGTGGTGCGGCTCATCACCAGCGACCAATCGCTGACGGCCCGCATCCTGCAACTGGTCCATAGCGCACCCGTGGGCGTGCGTGAGGAAGTCACCAGCATCGATCGCGCCGTCGTGCTGTTGGGGTTCGACGCCGTGCGCAGCGCGGTTCTGGCCGTGAGCATTTTCGAGACCATGGAAGCCGCGCACCCGCGTCCGCCTGGCCCTCAGCCAACCTTCAGCCGCGAGGAATTCTGGCGGCATTCCATCGCCGTCGCCTGCGCCGCCGAACTTCTGGCCGAAGCCGCCGCGCAATCCTCCTCCGCAACTGAGCAACCGGTTCCCCCTTCCCTGGCGTTTGTATGCGGCCTTCTCCATGACATCGGCAAAGTGGCCCTCGACGCGATCCTCCCCAAAAGCTTTGCCAAAGTGGTCGAAGCGACCGAGCTTTTGCGCGGCAATATCGCCGATCTCGAGCGCACGATCATCGGCCTCGATCACGCCACCATCGGCAAGCGCCTCGCCGAGCGATGGGAACTGCCCGCGGCCCTGTGCGAAACCATCTGGCTGCATGGCCAGCTTCCCGCCGCGCTCCCGCGCGGAATTAAAAATGCCCGCCTGGTCAACCTGATCACACTGGCTGACGTCATCGCGCGCGAACAGCATCTCGGCTACAGCGGCAATTACTCCGCCGACATCCCGCGAAGCGAATTGGTCTCGGCGATGGGCCTCACCTGGCAGACCATCGAGGCCAAGCTGACCACACTGCACGACCGCATCGAATCCCGCGCCGCGGCCCTGAGTCTCAACGTGCCCTCCACTCAGGAGCTTTACCTCCAGGCGATGAAGCGGGCCAATTTGGAACTGGGAAAAGTCAGCACCCAACTCGCCGTCAAAAACCGCCGGCTCGCCAGTCGCGCCAAATTCTTCGACGCCCTGGGCGCTTTCCAAAGCCAGCTACGTCCCGACGGCGCGCCGCAGGCCGTGCTCAAGGCGATCGGTCGCACAGTCGTCGGCGCCCTCGAGATTACCAGCGCCGCCGTCTTCAGCCTCGCCCCCAATCAGAATTTCGCCGAGGCCATCCTCGTCGATGAAGCCGGCGAGACGTTCGAGACAACGCTTATCGACTGCCCGGCCCGCCCGTTGCCGCGGCTCGCTTCCGACGGTCCCGTGCTCGCGGCCGGCGATGAACTGGAGTGGCTCCTCTGTGCCGTCGGCCCGCGCCTCGCCCTGGCCAAACGATTTTGGATCTGCCTCCACGCCGACGGCCAATGCATCGGCGGAATTGTCTGGGGCGCCGCCGTCGGCGAATCCAACCGCCTCAGCGGCCAGGCCCAGGAAATCGCCGCGCTGGCCTGCGGTTGGCAACTCGCCCTCCGCATGGCGCAAATTCGCGAAGAATCCCGCCTCATGTCCGAGCAGCTCGCCCAGAGCAATCGCCAGCTTCAATCGGCGCAAGGCGATTTGCAGCGCGGCCGCTTGATGATCAGCATCGGCGAAATGGCCGCCGGCGCGGCGCATGAGATGAACAATCCCCTGACGGTAATCGCCGGCCGTTCACAACTGCTAGCCTCGCAATTGGCGGACGTGGATCAAAAGGCTCTGGCCAATCTGATTCATGAGCAGAGCAATCGCCTGAGCCAGATTATCTCGGACCTGATGGCCTACGCGAAGCCTTCGCCTCCCCAGCCCAAAACCTGTGACGTGGCCGATCTTGTCGAGCATGCGCTGCACGATGCGAAGATGCGCGGCGATTCGACCGATAGGACGGTTGAGACGACTTTGCCGGAAGTGCCGGCCGTAATGGTGGACGAAAGCCAGGTTGCCGCGGCGCTGGCCGAAGTAATCGACAACGCCCTGCTGGCGACGGACGCGTTCACGGGCCGGGTTGAGATTCACAGCGCCTATGACGCCGGCAGCCGGCGCGTGGTATTGACGGTGCTGGATGACGGTTGCGGGATGAACGAATCGGCGCTGCGTCAGGCGTTTGATCCGTTCTTCAGTTCCAAGCCCGCGGGGCGGCGGCGCGGAATGGGACTGTCCAAGGCGCAGCGCTGGATCGAAGCCAGCGGCGGCGCCATCAAGCTCGAAAGCCGGCCCGGCAAGGGTACGCGGGCCGTTATTCTGTTGCCGGCTGTCGAATTGCCGGCCCAGGGAAAGGCGGGCGATAAAGTTGGCGCAAAGATTCCGGGGCGCAAGGCGGCGATGTGATCCTGGCGCGATGTAACGGTAAGAGATGTCTGATGCGGGTGGGGAGGTGAGCCGGATTGGCTCACGAGCACAAGGACCTGTCATGAGTTTGATCGCCGAACCAAAAGCCCCCGTTCTTCCGGCGTCGCCCGGAGTGCTTATCGTCGAGGACGAGGCGGCTATTTCCGAACTGGTCACCAAGGCCCTGCAAGTTGAGCTGCATTGCCGCGTCCGCACCGCCGGCTCGATTAAGCAGGCCAAGCGCATCATGGCCACCGAGCAGATCGACCTGCTGGTCGCCGATGTCGGCCTTCCCGACGGCGACGGCCTCACCCTCCTCAAACCCCTGCGCGCCCGCCAGCCCCTGGCCCAGGCCATCATCATCACCGGCAACCCCAGCATCGACGGCACCATCGCCGCCATGCGCGGCGGCGCCGCCGACCTGCTTCCCAAACCCTTCACCAGGGAAATATTTCTCGAGCGCGCCCGCAAGGCCCTCTACCAACAGCATTGCGCCGCCAAAAATGAGGCGCGCATCGAATCGCTTCGCTCCGCTGTTAAACGACTCAACGCCGCGCGGCAGATCGTCTCCAAGAAAGTCGATCTCCTCTGCAACGACCTCGTCGGCGCTTACGGCGAACTCGCCGGGCAACTCGATCAGGTGCGCACGCAGGAAGGTTTCCGCACTCTGCTCGCGGGGGCAAAGGACCTGGAACAACTCCTCTGCCACGCCATGGACTGGATGCTCCGGCAATTGGGTTATTGCAACATCGCCATCTGGCTGGCCGGCCACGATCAGTTCCAGTTGGGCGCGTACATGAAGCACACCATCGTCGGCGACGCCGGCCTGATCGAAGCGATGCGGACCGGACTTTTGCGAAAGCTCACCCGCGACGGATTTCTCCATCTCAGCGCCGCCGATGCCCCACGCTCGCTCAGCAGCACCGAAGCCAAGTTGATGCCCGATCAGACGGTCCTCGCCACGCACTGCTCGTATCTCGGCGAATCGCTGGCCGCCGTGATGCTCTTCCGCGAAGGCGCCCGGCCCTTCACCGAAGCCGACGCACAAACGCTGCGGTCGATTGCCCCGATCTTCGCCGTCGCCCTGGCGGCGGCAGTCCGCACCGATGGTCCCGGCGAAAACGAAGCCGAGGAATCCGACCCCACCAGCCACGACGAACCGCAAGGCGGCCTCGACGAACCCGGCAAATCCAAACGCCGCAAAAAAGCCGGCGACGCCGATTGGTGGAAGCGCGGCGAGCCGCCGCCGTATTAGTGCGTGTAGTGGAAAAATGGCCGTTTGACGTTCGCGGAAAACGTGGCATTCTCGTGCCCATCTCCGGCAGGGATGCTTCATGTTTCTTCGCAAACTCCGCCCACGCGGGCGCGGCAAAAAGCAAATCTACTGGGAACTCGTCGAGAGCTATCGCTCGGCCAAAGGCTCCAGGCAACGCACCGTCGCCTACCTCGGCAAACTCTCCCGCAATCAAATCAACGGCTGGCAGACCCTCTCGTCCCGTCTCAACGGACAAGCTCCCTCGACGCCGGGACTGTTCGATCCACCGGGCAAGGACGCCTGCCGTGAGCCAGGTCGAACGGATGAGCCAGAGTTCGAATTGGTGGAAGTGAAGAGCATCGCCGTGCAGCGGCTGCGGAGCTTCGGCGACGTCTATCTGGCCTGGACTTTGTGGCGGTTGCTGGGATTGGACGTTTTGTTGTC
>JBEKYH010000402.1:0-4762 GCA_049511115.1 Tepidisphaeraceae bacterium
TGATAAACCGATTTTGGATCGACTGGCTCTCCTGCATGCCGTTCCCGATCGCTCCTCGGCGATTCCGTTTGAGCGTTTTTTGCTCAATCAGCTCTCCGCTGCCGACCGCATTTCTCCCCCGGCCATGAAGATCGAAGCCGACGATATGCTTGAATCGGGCAAGCTTTCCGACGCGGCTCCGCTGCTGGAAAAGATCTCCCCCAGCGCCGGCGCGACCCAGCCTGATCCGCGCATCCTGTTCTGGCGCGCCTGGGCCGCGACAGCGGCCGACGACCAGACCGGCGCCAACCTGCTCTTTAATCAGCTTCGCCAGACCTTCCCCAACGATCCCTGGGCCAAGGAAGCCGCCGAGCTTGCCCCCGCCGCCGGCGTAGTGGAGCTCAGCCTCCAGAAAAACGTCGAGGCCGCCCTGACCGCCAGCCGCGGCTTCAAGCGCGGCATCGACCTCCTCGAAGCCCAGTTGCAATACACTCGTTCTGATGGCAAGAAGGTGGACATTTACACCGGATTCAAGGCCGGCAAGCTGCTTGAGATTCAGGTGAAGCACGGCCCCGACGTCGGCCTGGTCTATCGCGCCACCGACGCCGATGCGTCGATTTACACCCCCGGCGACGCGGCGCTGCTGCATTTCGCGAAGCCGGCGTTGCTGCCCGTTCCGCTCTTTGGCATGGGCCGCGTCGATAACGACTACCTCTTCCAGGCCAGCTTCCAGTTCTCCACGTCATTTGACGACGTGCAGACCGCCCTGACCAACCTGGCCGCCACCGACTTCCTCTCCACGCGCGAGGGACTGCAGGATTTCCTCCGCAGCTTTGTCCGCAAGGGAATCTTCCCCCAGCCCCCGCAGGCGCAGCCGGACGGCTCAACCCTGTTTGAATGGGTTAATCCACAGGTTGATGCGCCGACTTACACCAAAGTGTCTCTGACGGTTGCCCCTTCCGGCAATATCACCGCCCTCCAGGCCGGCGGCTTCAGCATCAGCAGCCTGCGTTACGGACCGGCCGGGACGTTTGCGCTGAACTCGCCGCCCCTCCCGCAGGCGACGGTGAAGGAAGTCGGCCAGATGAACAGGGCGATATTGCAGCAGGCCCTGACGATTTTCATGGCCCAGTTCAGCCCGCCGCCGCCACCGCCGCCGGCGACACAACCGACCGCGCAGGCTGCTCCGGCCAAACCGGCGGCAACGAAATAATCGCGGCTTCTGGAAGTGACAGCGGAAAAGGAGAAGGCGCCGATCCATGCCGCGACCGGTAACACTCTTCACGGGCCAGTGGGCTGATCTGCCGCTGGCGGGTTTAGCCCAAAAGGCGCAGTCCTTCGGCTACGACGGCCTGGAACTGGCCTGCTGGGGCGATCATTTTGATGTCCCCGCCGCGCTTTCCGATCCCGGCTATCTTCCCCAGCGCTGGCGCATCCTTGGCGATCACGGCCTGACCTGCCACGCCATCAGCGCCCATCTGGTCGGGCAGGCCGTCTGCGACCTGATCGATGAGCGCCACAAATCCATCCTGCCCGCGCCAGTCTGGGGCGACGGCCGGCCCGAAGGGGTCCGCCAACGCGCCGCCGAACGCATGATCCACACCGGCCAGGCTTGTAGGCGCTTCATGGACTGCTGCCCCGGCGGCAAACGAACCAGCGCCGTCGTCAACGGCTTCTCCGGTTCGAGCATCTGGCACAGCCTCTATCCCTTCCCGCCCACCGATCAATCCTACTGGCAGCGCGGTTTTGACGATTTCGCCGCGCGCTGGCGGCCGATCCTCGACGAATTCGACCGCTGCAAAGTCAATTTCGCCCTGGAAGTCCATCCCACGGAGATCGCCTTCGACATCGCCTCCGCCCAGCGCGCCATGGACGCCATCGGCGGCCATCGGCGCTTTGGCTTCAATTACGACCCCTCGCACCTGGCCTATCAGGGCGTCGATTACATCCGCTTTCTGCATATCTTCAAGGATCGCATTTTTCATGTCCACCTGAAGGATGTCTGGTGGAACCAGGGCGACGGGGCCGTCGGCGTCTTCGGCGGTCACACCACCTTCGCCGACCCGCGCCGCTTCTGGGATTTCCGCAGCCTCGGCCGCGGCAACGTCAACTTCGAGCGCATCATCGCCGCCCTCAACGACATCGCCTATCGCGGCCCGCTCAGCGTGGAATGGGAAGATTCGCGCATGGACCGCGAACACGGCGCCGCCGAAAGCGCCGCCTTCGTCCGCCGGCTGGATTTCAAGCCCGGCGCGATCGCGTTTGACGCCCAGTTTGATCGTTAAGCGAAGTCTGCTCTTCGCTTTACTTAGAAGCCGCTTCCCACAGGCCGATCAAATTGCCCGACGGATCGCGCACCGTCGCCACGCGCAGATTCCCTTCGGGATAGGGGGCTTTGACGATCTCGCCTCCGTATTTGACGACGCGTGTAACCGCCCTCCTTACGCCTTCCACATAAAAATACGGCAGCAGCCCCGGCTCCCGTGAAACGGCGCGACCGCTGACCCATCGCCCGATGAGGTGCCCCGTCCCATCCTGGAACTTCGGATGCGCGCCGTCCGGCTCCTGCACGATCCAACCCAGGACCTTTTGGTAAAACACGGCGGATTGGCTCGGGTTATCCGCCGGTATCTCCAGGTAGGAAAGTCCGCCATTTCGCGCCAGGGTGGCATCCACGCCGGCTGACTTCCTCGGTTTCTTTTTGGTGGTTTTCTTCATGATGATTGCCTTTTTTTCCAAAGTGTCATTGGGAAATCTCGCGCTTCCAACTCTGCGACGACTTCTTCATGTCCCCGTTCCTTCGCCACGTCGATAGCCGTTTTTCCATTCGCATCGCGCACCGTCGGATCCGCCCCCGCCTTGAGCAGCCACTTGACGATCGCCGCCCGCCCCCCGCGCGCGACGCGATGCAGCGGGGTCATGCCGCCGTCAAAAATATTCGCCAGCGCGGCATCCTCGTTCAATCGCCGCCGCACATTTTTCAATATTCCCCATTCGCACGGGACATGAATCCCGAACCCGGCCGGCGTGCATTTGAATACATGATCCAGCGCCGAGTCATCCGCCCCGGCGTCGCGCAACATGCCGACGATCTCGCCATCGCCGCCAAAATGCGCCCAGTGCAGCAATGTTCCTCCCATGTACCCCCTGAATGACAAGTCCGGTCCGCGCTCAAGAAGAAACTTCACAACCTCCCTGCGCCCGTGCCGGCAGGCGATGTAAAGCGCATCCGCCACAACTTCCGCCTCCTTTTGAGGCGGGCACGCAAGGCGCTTTCCGTCCGATCCGTAGCGGCTGCTTCCCGTCCGCGAAGCGCCAGTCTGCACCATTCCGTTCGCATCGAAAAATGATGCGGTCGCTTTGAGGTCTCCCGTTCCCGCGGCGCAAAAAAGATCGACCTTCGCACCGCACCGCACCAAAGCGCTCGCCGCCTCGAACGCGCCGGACGTTATCGCCCACGACAGCGGCGTGTGGCCGCCGCCTTTCCAGAAAACCTCGCTCTTCGCCCCCGCGCCCAGAAGTTTCTCGACGGTTTCCGCGTCATTCCATTCCGCCGCGATATGGAGCATGGTCCTTCCTTCCGGCTCCGAAGTGTTGGCCAATGCAGGCGTGCGGCGCAGCATGGATTGCACGGAGGCGTGATCCTTCCGCTCCACAGCTTGCGCAAATTCCTTGACTTGACGTTCGCTTGGCTCGCCCGAGGCCGCTTTGCCGCGCAGCTCATCCACGTGTGCTTTCAATTTCCGCCAACTCGCAAACCCATATTCCCTGGCCACCGCCAATTGCGCCTCGGCAAGGCGCGCCGTTGGCGTGCGTTTGCGCAGCCGAGCCAACTGCTCCTTGGCCAGTTTTTTCAGATAGGATAAATCCGGACGCGGCGGCAGTGACTTGCCGGCAGGTTTGCCGTTTGACATGAGAATACCTTCCTTCAAAGCGCCCGGCGTCCGCGTTGTCGGGCAGAAAGAAGGCTATGTGTGTAACACGCAGGCGGGTTCAACCCTTTACGCGGACCGTCGGCCGCCTGATCGGCCGAAGGCAATCATAGCGAAGAAGCGAGAATCGAATCAAGGGAATTGTTTTACCTCCGGCGATTTTTGAAAATTCCCGTCGCGGCGACGTCCTACCTGTGGAAGCCCGCATGAATGACCTTGCCCAAGCGGCGGAACTGGCGGCGGCTCATGCGGCGCGGCTCGCGCTTTACGCCCGGCAATGGCTTGGTTTCGCCGATGCCGAGGAAGTCGTGCAGGAAGCGCTGATCCGCCTTCTGTCGCAGCTCGCTGTCCCGGATGATCCGCTGGCATGGATGTACGCGGCCGTTCGCAATGGGGCGACGGATCGTTTGCGATCCAACACCCGCCGGCGCCGGCGCGAGCAAGCCGCCGCGTCGGAACGGCACGAATGGTTTGAACCAAAGCTCGACGGCGGGCTCAATGCAAACGACGCGCAAATCGCGCTTCTATCCATGCCGCGAGAGTTGCGCGAGATCGTGGTATTGCGCATCTGGGCCGAACTGGGTTACGCGCAGATTGCAAAGGTTACGGGCGTCAGTATCGGCACGGCCCACCAGCGCTTTGCCGAGGCCATGAAGCAGCTCCGCGCGGCTCTTGAAGCGAAACGAAAGGTGCAGCCATGAATGAGATGGGATTCAGCGACGGCGAAGTGAACAGTCCGGCCGACCGCGAAATGGCGATGGCTCTCCAGTCGCTCACTCCGTCGCCGGCTCGTCTCGATGCGATCTCCGCAGCCGTATCGGCCGGCCGCAGAATAGAGCGGCGACGTACGC
>JBEKYH010000403.1:0-4747 GCA_049511115.1 Tepidisphaeraceae bacterium
CGGCGGTACTCGATCAACGATCCGCCCAGGGTTTGGCAGAGGGTCTGCCCGTCGAAGCCATGCTCGGGGTAGATGACGGTGCCCAGCCGTCCCAACGGCGGCACATGCGGAAATGGCGGCAAACGAAGCGTTCCTTTTTCCTCGCCGCCGAAATTAACAATCCCAAAGTACTGATAGTCAAACGGCGTGTCAGAAATGACTGTTGGCGAAAGCGGATCGCTGATGTCCAGCGTCAGCAATCGCGTCCCGAAGAAAAACAGCCGATTGGTCCACGCGTACACGCGCGGCGGCGGCGTATGGGCCGTCTGGTTGGGGTCGTATTGCCAGGGAAGTTGGATGGCTTTGACAGGGCGGCCCAATTGGGTCACCATCAGGTAATAATGATTGTCCGTTCCTGGGGCGGGTTTTCTTGACGGTCGCCTTGACGATGCCGTTGTCGAGGGACCGGGTCGGGCCGTTGTCGGTGGTGGTGACGGGCTCGTTGACGGTGGATTTGGCGACGAGCGCAGCGGAATTGGAGTGGCCGGGCCGCTGCTGGGTTGATACTCGATATTCGGATTTTCAGCCGTGTGAGTCGTCCAAACCGATCCCCATCCCCATCCCATCGAATTAAGCGGCTGGGCCGGTCCGACTTGCACACCTGAAGATGTCAGATCGACGGAGTGCCAGTTAGAGCGTAAGCCTGTGTTGCCGGATTGTTGGTTCGGTTGGTACGGGTAATCCGAACATAAGAGGTATCCATGCTGGCCGCGAAATACGAATTGGCCGGTGAAATCTGCGTCCGGCAGGTCAACCGTTTGCAGAATCGGCATGTTGGTTCCCAATCGGTAGGCTGCTGAGCAAAAGAGGATCAGCACGGCGCCGGCGACCGAGCCGTACATCATTTTCCGGCCCGATTCCAGCCTCCAATCGCGGCGGACAGCGATCAGGGCGGCCATCAACGCGATCCCGCCAATCGCCAACATGCCGGCCGCAAAGGCAATCAACTGCGGGACGCGGATGATCGCCCGCAATTGATCCCAGCTCCAAGCAGCATTCCAATCCCAATCGGGGCGGGAATCAGTGATCGACCAGATATCCAGCCATGCCAGCGGCGGCAGAACCGTTGGCAGGCAATAGACCAGGAGCATTGCCGCCAGTGCCAGCATAGCGGCGTGCGCCGGGCGGCGGACGAGGCAACCGGCCAGAAAGCTGATGCTAAAAACCGCGATCCAAAGGAACGGCACAACGCTCAGCAACTGGACCACGGACAAGTCGTGATCGATCACTATTTCCAGAACCAGCGGCAGCGCGCAAACCAATAGCACGACGCCCAGGCCAACCGCGTATTTCACCAGCAGCCACCGAGTAACGCTGACGGGCCGCGACCGCCAGAAATCCTCCAGGTGCGAATGAAAATCCCGGCACGCCGCGCCGACGGCGACAAAGACGGCCAGCACAGCACCGCAGCCAAACACCCAGGGCGAAGCCAGCAGAACAAAGTGCCCGTGCTGGGCGAATTCCTCAATTCCGCCGATCACCGGCAGGCCGATGAATATGCCGATGGCGATCCAGAAGAACGCGCGGATTTCGTGCCATTCTTTCCAGGCCAGTAACGAGAGCTGTTTCACGAGGATGCCCTCCAAAGTTTAATAGCCGGCGGTTCGCGGCGGGACGCCGATGAGCCAGAGCTTGTCGCCGCCGACCAGCGCGCGGCCATCGGGAAGCGGGCAGACGATGCGAGCGCCCGGTGCGGCGAAGTGACCGACGACGCGCAGGGGGTCGCTTCCGCGCGTGTCGAAGACGTCGGTGCGGGGGTTGAAGAAGGCGTCGTTGCCGGAAGAGGCGTAGTAGTTGCCGAAAAAACGCGCGTCGTACTCATCGGAATCCCCGACGCCGTCATATAAATATCCGTTCACCAGTTTCAGGTTGCCGTGTTGCGATGCGCCAAACGCCCGCTGGAGAATGGTCGAGTTGTATTGACCGACCGGCTCGAAAACCGCTTTCAGGTCGGTCAGCTGAACCAGGTGAAATTCGATGATATTGCCGTTAGACCCCACGCAGTACGTATCGCCTTGAAGCGCCGCCCCCATCCCTAACATCGCCTCAAGGCGCTGGCGCGGAGGTAGTCCTGGGATTTGCGGCAGGTGCTCGGTGAATTTGCCCACATTCATCTGGTTGCTTCCAAAGGGATCGGGAAATGGCACGTCAGAAATGATTCTGGGCGCTCGAGGGTTGGAAATGTCCAATATGACCAGGTGCGTGCCGATGACATAGAGCCGGTTTTGGTAGGCGTAAAGACGCACGCCATCGCGATACGGCTCGTCGTCGGAGTCCGGGAAGTGGTAATTCCAAAGGGGAAGCGGTTCGTCCCCGGCAGATGTCTGGTCGAGCTCATACGTGATCAGCTCGAAGTACCCCGTAGGTAATTCAGAGGATCGCGAAACGGAATACTCAACTTCGGGGTGCCCGGGCGCCCATGCCTGACAGGACGGAAGTCCGGAGGATTCGATCCATTTTGGGCTCCCCGACTGGATACCGGAATCTGTCAGTCGCAGGCGTCGAAAGGCTAGACTTGGATGCGGATCGAATCCCTGGCCTATGCCTGCGTCGAATAGGATGGTCCCCGAAGGAAGGGACGTAATGACAAACCCATTTTGCCCGTCGCAGCGGAGCATGACAACGTGCTCATGATTGGGGAGGTCGACTTGCCACTGCACGGGGAGATTGCTGCCCAATTGCACGCCGGCGGAGGCGATGAGGGCCAGAAACGCACCTGCGACGACGCCGTACATCAATTTGCGGTTGGAATCGATCCGCCACCCGCGCCGAACGGCGATCAGCGATAGGAGCAGGACCATCAGCCCAAGAATGAGGGCGGGCGCGGCGTACGAGTAATACCAAATCTGCAAGAACGATTCGTCGACCTGGTAATAATAATTAGGCTCGACGAACGCCGAAACAATCCGTGTGAACCCGAGCCACCGCGATGGTGGCAGGATCATCAGCAAAAAATAGAGCAACAGAATCGCAGCCAAGCTCATCATGGCGGCGTGAGCCGGCCGGCGCACCAGGCAGCCGGCAAGAAACCCGAGACAATAAATCAGCATCCAGAGGAAAGGGAGGAACACCAGCATCGGCCCGATCGTCTGAATTGAGGAAGGGTGATTTCGATAGTTAATAAGCAGTTCCACCCCCAGCGGCGCCACGCAGGACACGATGACCACGGCCAAGCCCATGAAAAACTTCACGATCAGCCAGCCCATCACGCTCACGGGTCGCGACCGCCAGAAATCCTCCAGGTGTCCGTGAAAGTCGCGGCAGGTGATCCCCACGGCAACAAAGAGCGCAAGCACGCCACCGAAATATAAGACCCAGGGAGTGGTTTCAATGAAAAAGTGACTGGTTTGTTGCGCCACGGATTCCAGTGCTTGGACCAACGGCAATCCAAGGAACACCCCCAGGGCAATCCACAGAAACGCCCGCGATTCGTGCCATTCTTTCCACGCCAGCGAGGTGAGCTGTTTCATGATTTGCCCTCCGACCCGCAGGTGAGGCGGCGGGTCGTCCACAGCCATAAGAGCGAAAGGATCGCCACTTGTACGGCGAGATTGACCAGCAGCGTCGGAGCGTTCCCTGCCGGGTCGGCATCTCGATAGACGAACGCAAACGGCGATACCGCGAAGGCCAGCAACGGCACCGACGGCTGAACCAGCCCGGCCGTTGCCAATAGCCAGAAGACCAGCAACCCCATCGCCAGCAGGCCGGCTCGCGTCTCGCTGGGAAGTTGAGCGGTGAGGGCCAGCATCCAGATGAATAGCGAAAGCGTGGTGAAGGTCGATCGCGCGTAGAAGTACAGCATGTCGGCGCTGGACATTTCGCGGTTGCCGGCGATCGCGACGCTGACCAGCGCGGCCAGAATCATCGGCCCGGCACACAAAAGCAGGCCCATCAGCGTCTTGGCCACCAGAATTCGCCACGGCGCGACCGGGAGGGCCAGCAGCGATTCAAACGTGTCATCGGCGCGCTCGGCGGGAATCAGGCCCGTGCTCGAGAGAATCGGCAGCAGCGCCAGTCCCAGAAAGCAGACCCACTCCACCATGGTCTCATCCGGCAGGATGCGGGCCCGCAGCCCGATCGCAGC
This sequence comes from Tepidisphaeraceae bacterium, assembly GCA_049511115.1. Classification (GTDB taxonomy): domain Bacteria; phylum Planctomycetota; class Phycisphaerae; order Tepidisphaerales; family Tepidisphaeraceae; genus JBEKYH01. The sequence goes on from JBEKYH010000403.1 coordinate 4,124, forward strand.
GAGCGCCGACAGCACAAGGCAGCCAAAGCCGAGCTTCCAGCGCTGCTCATGCCACTCTTTCCAGATCAGGCTGAACATTTGCCGCCTCCTTTCGTCCGATCACGTAGGCCTCGAAGATTTCGTCGAGATTCAAATCCACTTCGTGCGCGTCGATTCCCGCCGCCGCGAGAATCGGCCGAGCCGCGGCGATGTCTTCCACGACCGCGGTAGCCTGGCGTCCCGAGCGGCTTATATCCAGGAGATGGGGAAGTGATCGCAACACCGCCTCCGCCTCGATCGGCGCGACAATTCGCTTCACGGCCTGGCGCAGATCATCGGTGGCCGCCTGGCGGATCACTTTGCCGTGGTCGAGGATCACCACCGAATCCGCGACCGGCTCGATCTCATAAAGAAGATGGGAACTGAAAAACACACTGATATTCTCGGCTTGCAGATAAACCACCAGATCGCGCAGAAATTCCTTGCGCATGATCGGATCGAGTCCCAGCGTCGGATCATCCAGGATCACTAGCTCCGGCCGATGCGAAAGGGCGAGCAGCAATGCCACGCGGACGGCCGGACCCCTGGATAAAGGCTTGATGCGCGTCCTCAGCGGAAGCTCGAGCCGCTCCGATAGCGTCTTGG
>JBEKYH010000404.1:0-4739 GCA_049511115.1 Tepidisphaeraceae bacterium
TTGAATCTTTCCGCCGTATATCCCGCCAACGACCCAGCCCCCGGCACGATCAGCTCCTGGGTCATCAACTGGGGCGACGGAACCGCCGACTCGCCCGATCTTCAGACCGTCTCGGGCGGCACGACATCGATCCAGCACGTCTTCACTACCGACGCCGCCAATGATGTCATCACCGCGACGGCGACCGACCAGTTTGGCTCGTATATCGCCAGCCCGGTGAACATTTCCGTTGTCTCGCCGCTTCCCGATGTCTCCATCTCCGGCGGCCCCGCCGCGGATGTCGGCCTGACCTACCAACTGAATCTTTCCGCGGTCTATCCGTCAAACGACCCCACTGGCGCGGTCAACTCATGGGTCATCAACTGGGGCGACGGAACCGGCGGCTCGCCCGATTTACAGACCGTCTCCGGAACCGCGACTTCCGTTCCCCACACATTCATCGCCGCCGCCGCGACCGATCAAGTGACCGCGACGGCAAGTGATCAATTCGGTTCCTTCGACACCAACACCTTGAATCTGCCCGTCAACGCCGGCGCGCCGACCATCGCTTCGTTCCAGGTAAACGGCGGTAATCTCCAGCGCCAGACGGTTACATCCCTGACAGTCGCCTTCAGCCAGCCGGTGACGCTCGCCTCCAACGCGCTGACCTTGGTCGAGACGGATAATGTCAGCGGTTCACCCACGCCGCTCGCGTTCGATATTTCAACGTCCGACGGGGGCACGACCTATGTGCTCACATTCTCCGCCCCCGCCGATACCGGCGGCTCGCTGCCCAACGGCACCTACAACCTGACGGTCGATCCCACCGGCGTAACCGACCTTGCCGGGGCGAATCTCGCCGCGGGCGCGACGTACGGCTTTTACCGGCTCGATTCCGGTTCCGACGACGGCGGCATAGAAGGCATTTCCGACAACAACGGCCTGAGCTTCAATCCGCTGGCGTCTTTGAACCCCATCCCCTATTTGACGGTCGGCTCGCCCCTGACCATCGGCGCCACCGCCGCACCCTATGGAAACAACGGCGACCTGCTCGGCTTCCAATGGACGATCCTCAATCCCCAGGGACAGGCGTTTTCCCTCCCCAACGGCGGCGCCACCAGCGCCCCCAGCCTGACGTTCACGCCCGACGTGGCGGGGACATGGTCGGTCGCGCTGACCGTCACCGACACGGCGCTGCAACTGTCAACGACGATCAACGCGAAATCGTTCAGCGTCGCCCCCGCGCTGCCCGCGTACACGTATTCGACTCCCTCGTCCAATCCCGCCGCCCCCAGCGGGTGGGATACTTTCAGCCCGACCATGGGCGGCGCGCCCGCGGGCGGCACGCCCGTCATCGACGCTTCCGATTTAAGCGCGGGCCCGGACAACAGCGTCATTTTCACCGGCAATCTCTTCACCGCCGACACAGGCTCCGCCGCCTACAGCGACACGCAATTCCTCGTCTATGGCCAGACCAGCGCCTCCAACGGCGTCCTCAGTAACGGCCAGATTCAGGCGGCCACGGCGGACGGCATTACCGTGACCGTGAGCGCGTCCGAAGTTTCCGATTCGATGTACCTCGCCTGGCCTGTCAACGCACAAGGCGTCGGCGCGCCGACGGCCCTCAACGCCACCGACGCCACCTGGGTCGGCCCGGGCACCGCCTCGGACGGGCAAACTGTTTCCGTCTATGGCCAGAATCTCTCCAACGGCGCATCCACGCCGCTGTCGTGGGTATACCTCCAGCCCAGCGGCGGCGGCGCGGGAAGCTGGGCCACGGTAACCGCCGTCAATCCCTACCAGGTGCAATTCACGATCCCCTCGAACCTGGCCAATGGAACCTATCAGGTCTGGGTGAATAACGGCCTGGGCGGAGTTTACGGCTGGTCACAGGCCCCCACGCCGCTGACTATTTCCACGGCGAATGCCTGGCCGAGCCAATATGAAGTGAACGTCAAGAATTTCGGCGCCATCGGCAATGGTGTGGCCGATGACGGACCGGCGATCGAGTCCGCAATTGGCGCGATCAAGACGATGCAGGCGAGCCTCCCTGGCGCCGAGGCCACGCTTTATTTCCCGGCCGGAACTTATCTTGTCACCAGCGTCGAGATCGTTCTCCCCGATAACGTGCGCGTGCTCGGTCAGGGCGAAACCAGCACAATTCTGGACTTCAACGGAAACCTTGGCGCATTCAATTCTCAATACGGGCGCGGCGCCTTTGCCATCGGCAATTATGACGGATGGACGGGTAATCCCGGCGGCGTGAACATAGAATTTGATTCCCTGTCGATGACTTACACCGGCACTTCGTCGGGCCAGCTCCTTCGCCAGAATTACGGCCAGGGCCTGACGCTGAATAACGTGCTGCTGTCGGTCACCCCGGGCGTGAACCCGATTTCCTGGCAGAACTCCAGTCAGGTCAAGCTGGAGAATTCGACCGTCATCGGCGGCGAAATCCAGCTCCTGGGCTCCAGCGACGCGCAAGTCGTCAACGACTCTTTCTATCTGGCATGGGGAATCGAAGCCGCCATCACCATTTGGGGCGGCTCCGACATCAGCATCGCGGACTGCACCGTGCAGGATTACAACGAGCAATCAAGCACCGGCTGGGGGCTGGGGCGCATGCTCGAAGAAAATCTGATCTGGGGCGATATCGACAATATCTACTTTGGCGGCAATTCCAGCATCGATCTCGGCACGCCCACGATTAACAACACCGGTGAGCAGATTTTGTGCGAGGGATCATTGGATGAAGCCTATGGCACGGTGACCTCGGCCACCGCTGATACGATCACCATCCCCACCTCCTCTGAGATTCTGGGCCTCCCCAATGCGGGCGACAGCGTTATAGTGACCAGCGGAACCGGCGTGGGGCAGATGGCCCGCGTGCAATCGGCGGTTCAGAACGGAAACTCTATCACCATTACCCGGGCCTCCAATCTGACCGTCGTTCCCGACGCCACCAGCCAGGTCGACGTCTGCTCGACCGAGTACAACTCGGTTTATTACGACAACACCTTCCAGGATCAGACCGGCCCCGACGGCATGCTGAAACTTCGCGCCGCCTCCGCCATGGAGATCTACAGCGGCGCCTACAACGTCGTCTTTGCCGACAACACCGTCAGCAACATGGTCAACGGCCTCGTTCTGGCAAGCGCTAACGTGCATGCCCCGATTGCGTTTGTCGAGGTCACTGGAAATCAGTTCAATAACAACCAGCAGAGTGGCATCGTAATCGCGCCCTTGAGCACCAGCACGGGCGTGCTCGATCTGGGCGACGTGGTGCGCCAGAACATTGTGAACTTCGCCGGCGGGCCGGGGGCGGGTATCGTGGTTAACAACGCCGGCGCGTTCGCCCTGAGCGATCAGAGCATTATCGAGGACAACACCGTCGAAAACGCCGTCGACGGCATGTACGTCGACGATGATCCCAACCTGCTGGTCTACAAGAACACATTCATGGCCGGCACGTTCGCGGGCGGCGGGTCGGTGGGAATCAGCTTCAACAGTTCGCCATCGGGTATTCTGCTGGAAGACGACATTTTCCAGAATTACGGTGAATCCTACTCCGGGACGGTTCCGCCTTCGTTGCTGACCCAGGGTTCAACCGGAGGCGCACTGGAGTCGATCCCGGTTTTCAATTAGCCGTCCGCCCTTCCATCGTCAACAACAACGATTTCGTATTCATCGAAAGATTGCGCAAAGATCGTCGCGAGCGAATCAACCATGAGACGCGACCTGTTGTAAGTCGGAATCGCCCCCGAAACGAGGGGGCGTCGACAGGGGGCGTCGCCATGGCCATTTCGCGTTAACTTAAAAGCGTGCGATCCCGCCGCCATCGCGCCGGCAGCAGCGCCGCCGCTCGCGACGTGAGTTGCCGCAACGGGCCCGGCGCCAACCATCGAACCAGCGGATAGTAAACCGCCAGTGTCACGCCGGCGATAATGGCCAATTGCAGCAAATTGGCTCTCGGCGAGTCAGGGGAGTTCCCCAACCGCGCCGCCACGGCGGCCGCAAGCCCCGTGGCCACCGCGGCGGCAAACAACGACGGAGTTCCGCTCTTGACGATGCTCCAAAGGGTGCCTCCCGAGGGACGGATCGCTATATAGAGGAACGCCAATTGGGAAATTAATATGTAAGCGGCAACTCCCGCGCCTGTCCCCAGGCCCGGCTTCCACAGCGACCCGGGCACAACCAGCAGGAAGAATAGAAACATGCTTCCCAGGTTCGCCAGGAACTGCTGCCGGAATCGCCCCTGCGCCGTGAGCAGGCAGTTGCCCGGAACCCCCAGAACCTGAAACGCCATGCCGATGCTGAGGACCTCCAGGATCGGAACTGCCGTGAGCCACTTTTCATGCCAGATCAGCCGCAGGATCGGGCCGCTCGCCGCCGCCTGCATGAAACTCACGGGCAAAGCCAAAAGTGAGATGGCGCTGAATGCGTTCAGCGCTGCCGTGGTTTGACGCTTTGGATCATCCTGCAGCTTGCACAGCGCCGGCATCAACACGCTTCCCATGTTTCCCACCAGCAGCGTGGTCGTGGTCATCGACAGGTTGAATGCGAAATAGTAATCGCCCGCCACTGCGAGTGAAATCGCCCCCAGCACCATGTAGTCGCCGTTGGAGAGGATAATCGAGCAGGCGCGGCTGCCTAACAGCCAGGCGCCGTCGCCGATGAGATTGGGCCATTCATGCAGCTCCAGCCCCCAGCGAAACTGCGGCCGGGCCAGGCACCAGACGGCCACGGTTTGTGCGGCCACG
>JBEKYH010000405.1:0-4726 GCA_049511115.1 Tepidisphaeraceae bacterium
AAGGTCACATAGTCGACTGTTCGATCATAATCGGTCCATGCCGGGTCCATGACGTGATCACCGACCTTCGCGCCATTTATGAATGCCACGAATTGTCCTAGCCCGGAGATGTAAAGATAAGCTCCGCTGATCGGTTTATTTATTTGGAATTCCTTTCGAAATTGCGATGGCGGAATTGTCGTGGTTGGAGCGCCCTGCGGATTGTCAATCCAATCCGTTCCCGAGTTCCAATCTTCGGGAGTAAAGAACGATGTGACGAAGCGGTGGCCGTCGCTCCAGGGTGAAACCTGACCCTGCGCATCCCATGTGCGCACTTTCCACCAATACTCCGCTGTCTTTTCAAGCGCGGCTCCCGCGTACACCACGCCATATTGCTGTGATGAAGTAACTTTGCCACTATCCCAGAGCGAATGTGTTCCGCTCGACAATTCCGCCTGGCTCGGTGCGACGATGATTTGATATCCGGATTGGAGAGCGCCGCGAGCCGGATCGTTGATCACCCAGCCAAAACGCGGGGTAGGGGTATCGATCCCGAGTTGCTCAAAGTTGTCGATGATGCGCGTCTCAGTGGGCTGCGATGGTGCGGCCTCTAACACCGATTCCCACATGGTCATCGCCAAGCCAGCGATCATTGCCACGCCAGTCAAACGACGAAAATCCATTCTCTTCTCCAATTTGGCGAGCGCATTCGCCGCCAAGGCGGGTGGTTCCCAAGTGTGCGATCGGGTTTACATCATCTCCAGCACAAGCAGATTCCAATCCATAAAACCGTTGTGGCTCAACGCCGCTCCAGTGTCGGGATGGTAATATTCATTCAGCGAGCCGTTCTTAGCCAGATCGGCGGACAGCAGTCGCAGCGTTTTGTCTGCCAAATCGCTCGTAACCGCCTGCTACCGATTTACCCTCCAATTATGACTTCGTGCCGACCGGCGCCGATCTCCAGCACGAGATAACCATCTCTCGAATTCGCTTTTGGGGCGTGGCCATCCAGCTGCACATTTTGCCCCCAATCGGTCGGCAAGCGCGTCTCGGCAGTTACGCCGGGAGGTAGATTCACTGACAAGCGAAAGCCGGAGGCACTTTTTTTCCAATCGACCTCGATCGGACCTTTGACTGTGGGAACTTTTCCTCGCGCCCATGCCAGTCCCTGAACTCCGGCGGCGGCACATCGCGGCCAGATCAATGCCTTGGTATAGCCGGGCTTGAGCGGCTCAATGCCCAGGACTTTGGCCGGAAGGAGGTTGGCCGGCGCAGCGCCCCAGGCGTGGTTCCAATCCTCATTCGGCTTGTACTTGTCATCCCACGCTTCGAGCGTGAGGGTGGTTCCCACATCTTCAACCATGTGACGCCAGCTCCGGTCGCCGGGCGCTGTCATGAGCTCCAGGGCGTGATTTCCTTGACCATTGTCGAACAGGTCATCCAGCAGGAATTGGGCGCCATACACGCTGCAAGCCATGCCACGGCTCTTGATGAACGCGATAATCTTCGCGCGATGATCGGCGGGTACAAGACCGAAGGCGAGCGGAAACATATTGGCGTGAAGCGAACTGTGATTTGTCCCCTCCCCATCCACATAAAGTCCGGTTTCCGGATCGAAGAGTTTCGCATTGAAGGTAGCGCTCGCCTTGGCGGCCGCTGAATTGAAATCGGCCGCATCATCGGTCTTGCCTATCGCCGTGGCGATATTCGCCATCAACTGAAGCGAATGACAGTGAAATGCATTCACCACCGTGTTCACCGGCTGCATTTTGTAGCCGTCGCGCTCGCCACCGGGCCAGTCCACGATGTCTTTCAACTTGCCGTCGAGATGAATCGCCTCGTTCACAGCCGCGGGCACGGGTTGAGTTGTGGTGCTGATCAGGCCATCGTCGCGCTCAAGGCTGCGCAGCGTCTTTGCCTTTAGGTCGGCATAATGGGCCTGCAAACTCGTGGCATCGCCCGTGAAGAGATAATCCTGCCAGGCGAGCATCACCGAAAACATGATCCACTCGGTCGGCCATGTTGGATGTGTGATCAGATATTCCTGCGTGTGCCGAGGCAGGGCTGTGTCATCCGTACAGTAATACCAGCACAACTGATCGATAAACGCATCGGCTTCATACGGCTTTCGTTCCCGATCACCGTCGACAAATACACCTGCATAACTGGTTGCCTTGATCGAATGTTTGCACAGCGCCCAGATCGCGTTGACCTTCTCATCCGAGCAGGCAAAATCGGCGGCGCTGTCATTAAACGGATAATGCACAGCCGTCTGCCGCACGCCATCGGCCTTTAATCCATCGACGGTGGTTCCATCCGGGAGATTTTCCAATTCCGCATATCGAAACGGCATCACCGGTCCGATTTCAGCCGGCATCCAGCGCGCGTCTTTTCGGGTTAGTTGCGGGTGATAAATATTCTTTCCAGCCTCGGTGGTGATGATCGATTCCAAAAAGCGAACCGAACCGGCGGGCTTGGAATCGAGATGGTCCGCATCCGCCAACTTTTCACCCAGCCGCACTGTAATCTTTCTGCCAACATCATTCGGCGCGGGCGACGCTATCTTCAACTCCAACTGCCCGAACGCATCGCTGCCAAAATCGACGAAGTAAATCCCGTCACTACGCCGGGTGATGCGGGCTGGGCTGATGCTCTCCTGCACCACCGGCCTGGTCTGCGCAAGAGTCGCGGGGCCGATCAGAAATAACCGGATCACCGCAACTTGGCCGCTGCGAGATTTCCAACGATGTTTCATCTGGTAATCCAATTCTGTACATCATGTTTAAAATTCCAGGACCACCGATCTGCTCTTTCCAATTACATCATTTCCAGCACAAGCAGATTCCAATCCATAAAACCGTTGTGGCTTAACGCCGCACCGGTGTCGGGATGGTAATACTCATTCAGCGAGCCGTTCTTGGCCAGATCGATGGACAGCAGGCGCAGCGTTTTGTCTGCCAAATCGCCCGCCTCGTCATGGAAGCCGTAATCTTTAAGCCCCTTCCAAACAAAATAATTCACAATGATCCAGACGGGGCCCAGCCAATTGCTGGGATTCCCACTGCGAGCCATGGAATACATGGACTCCTTTGACGAAAGAGATCTGACGCCCCAATCTCCACGAAAGCGATCATCCGCCAGATAATTTGTCTGCACCAGCGCCTTCGCCTGTTCGGGTGTGGCCAGGCCGCACCAGAGCGGCAGGAAGCCGGTGAAGGTTTGCACTCGCAAGGGCAAACATTGCCAGGACATGTCCATGCCGGGCTTGACGTTGGGAATCAATTCTTTTCGCCGGTCGACGCATTGCACATCAACGGTGTAATAAAATTGATCACGCGGATCCCAGCAGTATTTCTGCATCTTCTCTCCCAGCGCGGCGGCCTGGGCGCCGAGGCGCTGCTGGTCGTCAGGACGTTTAAGCCGGCTGGCCAGTTCGGCCGCCGCCTTCAAATCCGCATAAAAAAGGCAGTTGAGAAGCGGATTTGCGGAAGAAAAGAACGGTCGCCCGAATGTCGTCGGATCATTGTCATTGCCGATGGCGACGTCATTTCCCCAAACCAGAAGGCCGGTCGCACTTTGATAGCCGGAAACCCACGACGCATAAAAACGCAGAATTTTGTCGAACTCAGGCGCCAACCAATCCACGGTGCCAAGTTCATCGGCAATCAGGAGCGCCAGTTGCCCAAAAACCGGCTTCCCCTGATTGGTCGATTTAGGTCTATCGGGCTTTAAGGCCCCGAATCCATCGCCGCCTTTCACATCCAATACAATAGGGATGCGGCCTTCGCCCGACTGGCGATCGAAAAACTCCATGAAGCTGCCGATAGCATGCTCGCCCACCTTCGCCCGAAGTGCGGGATCATTTGAGATTGCAGCGAAGCGGAAGAGGCCCCGGGTTGTCCAATAGGTATCCCAGTCCCAAAGGCTGGTGCCATATGCCTTGCCCGGAAGACTGGAGGCAATGTTCGGATGCACAAGGACGCCCTGGGCGGGCCGCAAAAGCATCGGCGCAGCCTTGCCAAAATAAGTAAGAAGTTTATCGGTTGCCCCTTTTTGGGCGTCCGAAGACCAAGAGCGAACCGAGATCGGCTGAGAGGGGTCCGAGGCCGGCTGACTTGCCGGTGCCGCAAGTAAGTCGGTACCACCACCAACCAGTGATGACGCACCAAGCAGAGCTGCTGCCGCGACGAACTCGCGTCGCGATGATTTAGGTATAGGGAGCAACGTTACACCTCAATTCGAAGGACTCACGGCAAGACCTGAGAAATGGGATCTGGACCAGTCCCGTCTGGAGATTCGGGAGTCGTGACGTCACTCGCCCGTGGGTCGGTCGTCACCGGTAACTTTATTCTGACACGTGTGATTTCGCAATTGCCCACTGGTCCGGAAGCCATTGCTGAATCTGACTGATCGGCGTTGCCGGGAGATTCACGAGCAATTGCGTAAGGTATCGCTGGGGATGGAAGCTGATAACGCTAGCGACAAGGGGAAAGGCCAAAATGCGAGGTGTCCAAATCACGGCGCCTTGGCTCAGATGAATGGCGCAGCTTATCGACGGGCACTCCTCCACATTGCGTACGAGCCGCAACCCCGTTTTGCATGCTTCTTACCTCGCCCTGCCTGACGGCAGCGGCAGATCGGCCGGTAGATCACCTCGAAGTTCTCGCCAACATAACTACGGCGACCTTGGCGACCCTCCGCAACGGCACTACTTATTGCATGCCTTCTGCACTACAAAAATCAAAAA
>JBEKYH010000406.1:0-4712 GCA_049511115.1 Tepidisphaeraceae bacterium
GCGGGGAAGGACGTCACCCAGGCGGCGGAATCGACGGCTGTGCAGAACGAGGTGGCGCTGGCGAAGGCCGAGGAGGCTGAGCTCGCCAGGCTGAAGACAAACGAGGCCGAGGCGGCCGCGGCGGCACAGGAAGAGGACCGGCTGAAAATCCTGGCGAAGGAGCTGGAGGTTGATAAGTCGGAACTGGTGAATTCGGAGTTGAGCTCGAAGGGTCTGGCCAATCCGCCAGCCCCGGCAAAGTCGGTCGCGCGTGCGTCGGATGGTAATCCTTCGCTGATCGTGCGATTGCTCATGATGATCAACTCGCCCGTGGAGGCGTGCCCCGATTGGCTGCGGAGCATCATGGGGAAAGCGGCCGTGGCGACGTTCGTCAATGCGACGGGGATATTCGTTTATGTGGCGATGAGGAAGCACCATTGATCAGTGTGTTGATGGCTTTGTCGCGGGCTGGGTCGCCGCTTCGCGGATGTGGAGGTTGAGGCGGATGTCGAGCCAGCGGCCGCTGGGGTGGCAGTCGCCGCAGGCGTAGATGGTAGTGCCGGGTTTCCAGCCGACGGCGCCCAGGCCGCCGTCGTGGCAGTCGGTGCAGAGCATTCCTTCGTGGGGACCAAGGCCGTTCCACGCATCGTTGATCTTTAAGGGATGATCGAAGCGGCGCTCGACGATCGTCTGCGGAATCGTGTCGGGCTGGCGATACTGGAACGTGTGGCACGTCGTGCAATCCGAGGAGATGCGTTTGCCTTCGGCGGAGATGTGCATGCCGTCATGGCAGCGGAAGCAGCCGGGGGATTCCATGTGGCCCAGGTGATTGGGGTAGGTGCGCCAATCGACTTTGAATTCGGGGAAGAACTGCGTCTGGTAGATATCGCAGACGACATCGACAGCTTTGTCAGCCGAGGCGCGAAGCGATGGATCGACGGTTTTGTAGAAGTCATTCAATCCACTGCGGATGGCGGCCAGAGCCTGTGGTTTGGTCTGGTAGTCCTGTGACAGGACGCGCACGGCTTCGCGCTTGACAAAGGGGAGCGCGGTGTCGATCTGGCCGACGGCGAGGGCGTGATCGACGGATTGCTCCGGCGACAGGAACTTGTGGCCGGCAACATTGTGGCAGTCGATGCAATCGAGCAGGCGTGTCTTGCCGGCCGGCGGTGGATCGGTGGTGGGTTTGCCGTCGGAGCGGAAGACGACCACTTTGCCGTCGGGATAGCGGTAGCTCACCCAGGGGATGTGCTCGAGCTTGGGATCGTCGGCGACGTATTCAACTTTATCGAGCATGTGCATGTGGATGCCTTCGGCCTGGCCCAGGCTGTTGTTGAGGCCGCCGACCTTAACGAGGATTTCGTAGTCATGCCGCGTGTTCTTTTCGTCGGGGGCGAAGTGGACGGTTTTGCGCAGCAATGAGCCGAAGAATTGCGAGGGCCAGTGGCATTGCTCGCAGGTTTCGCGCGCGGGGCGAAGTTCGGTGATGGCGGGAGGAACGGGGATCGGATAGGTGCCCGTAAACGTCGAGACAAGTTGTTGCGCGCCGGAAACCTTCGCTTTGACGAAGGCGCCCGGGCCGGGGCCGATGTGGCAGCCGGCGCAGGTGACGCGGGCGTGCGGCGATTGCTGGTAGCGGACGTATTGGGGATACATGTTGTGGCAGATAGCGCCGCAGAATTCGGCGGAATCCGTGAATTCGTAGCCTTGGTAGCCGCTGACGCCCAGAACGGGCATGACCAGGAAGAAGGTGACGGTCAGGAACGCGACGGCGCGGCTGGTTGGGATGTGCCAGATGGCGACGTTGCGCTCGATGCGGCGTTTGCGCAGGACGATGCCGATGGGGCACAGAACCAGGCCGGTCACGAAGATGCCGGGGAGGAGACAGAAGCCCACGATGCCGAGGTATTGATTGCTGCGAGCCTGCGCCGAGACCAGCATGAAAAGCCAGAACGACAGCAGCAGCACCAGGCCGATGGCGACGTGGAGCAGGCCCATCAGGGTGATCGGATTGGTCCAGTAAACGGGGCGAATTGGTTTTTCTTTGTCAGTCATGACGGTTCCTCTTTTGGCAACTTTCTACTGATAGCGAAGTCCCGAGTGATCCTTTCCGTGACAGAGCAGGAAGCAGCGGCCCGTTCGCATTCCCGTGGAGCGATACTCCAGGCGATTGGTGATCGGGTCGGGGCGCACGACGGTGGTGTCGAAATTCATCAGGTGCGCGTTGGTGGTCGAGGTTCCCTGCACGGAACTGATGCCGTGGCTGTCGTGGCAGACCGAGCAGGGGGTGTGCTGATCGACGATGTAAATGCTGTGGCGCGAGAAGGAGACGTTGGAGAGAATGCTGCTGCGCTCATGGCATTTGTAGCACAGGGCGTACGCGTTGGAGCTTTCGCTGGTGCCGTCCATGGTTTGGTAATTGGCCACCAGAAGCGGGGAAATGTTGGAGCCGTGCGGGCCTTTTGCGCCGCCCGTCGTTGAAGAATCGGAGCTGTGGCAATCGGTGCAGTAGATGATGCTGCCGGTGGTGAGGTTGGTGGTGAGGCTCGGGACATCGTGGCCGCGGCCGGGGGACTCGATGGGGTGGAATGACGCGGCTACCGGCGAAAATTGCAGGCGCACGTTGGTCTGGACCACTTCGCGCGTGATGTAGGGCTTGTCGAGATTATCGCCGTGGCATTTGAAGCAGACTTCGTATTGATATTTGGAGCGCGTCAGAGGGGCGCCCGAGGGACTCATGCCGCTGACCTGGCCGAGGGCAGGGGAAATGACGGGGGCGCGGGCCGCGCCGGTGGTCATGGTGTGCGGCTCGTGGCAGTCGGCGCAATCGACTGAATTGCTGGGGGATTTTGTGGATGTGATGCGGGAGAGAGACGGAGAATTCTCCTCTTCGTGGCGGCTGACCTTGGAGAGATCGGAGATGACACTCGCGCCGGTGGTGGTTGAACCGCCGCCGTGGCAGGTGGTGCAGGTGTCGGTGACGGTGGCCTGATTCAGCAGGTGTGCGCCGCTGGGCGAGTTGTGCTGTTTATGGCAGACCGTGCACTGGTTGTGCGCCGTGATGGTGGACTGGCCGGTGACTTTGTGACAGGTGGCGCAGAGCTGTGAGTTGGTGTTACTCATCACCAGGAAACTGCCGCGGCTGTCGTCGTGGGGGTCGTGGCAGCTTGTGCATTGAAGCTGGCCTTTTTCGAGCTTCACTCTTTGAGGCAGAGCGTTGGGATCGGCGAGCTTGCCGTTTTTGGTGGCGAGGTTGGAATCGTAGGTGAAGGAGATGGGATGGTCGCCGGAGAGATCGGTGCCGAGATTGGTCGTGCCCTGCGGAATCGTGGCGACGCCGTTGGCGAATTGGACGGGGCGGTTATTGGAGAGAACGCTGCCGAGGGCGATGGTCCCGTCGTGGCAGGAGAGGCAGAGTTTGCTTGAGCCGGTAGGCTGCCCAGGCGAGGCGACGAGCGTCGAACTGGAATAGACGCGGTAGGCGTTGACCGGCAGATTGCGGTTCCACAGGGGCTGCACCGCCGAGGCGTTATGCGGCGTGTGGCAGAAGATGCAGACCTGCTGCTCGTCGGTGGATTTGATCTTGCCGGGACCGTTGGCGGAGAGATTGTGGGGGGAGTTGGTGATGCTTTGCGCCGTGACGTCGGCGGCCAGCGCGCGCGAAGCGATCACGAGCAGAATAATGGCGACGATAGTCTGCCACAGGTTCCGCGCCCCCGCATCAACCTCCGCCCCCGGTACGCCGGGGGAGGAAAGAGGAGGGGGTTCGGAGCGGTGTTCCGTGTAACGCCGAGCGGCGTTGGATGCGGCAATCGCGCGAGCCCCCTCCCTGGCCCTCCCCCGGAATACCGGGGGTGGGGAGCAGAGGCTCATTCGCCAGCGCGCGAGAATGTTGTGGGAGAGGTTCATGACTGACCCTCCGGGAGATAGTCAAATACCTGCACGCGATGGTTGAACGAGTCGGCGACCCAGATGCGGCCGTGGGTGTCGATGAAGATGCCGGTGGGGAGCCAGAACTCGCCGGGGGCGGAGCCTTGCTCGCCGATGTTGAGCAGCAGCGCGCCGGTGTCGTCGAAAATCTGCATGGCTTCGAACTGCGAATCGATCACATAGACGTGCCCATCGGGATCGACGGCGACGCCTTTAGGCTGAGCGAAATAGCCGGGCATGTCGCCCTGGCGGCCGATCTGGCGGATGGGGCGAAGATCAGGGCCGAATTGCTGAACGCGGAAATTGAGGGAGTCGCTCACGTAAAGGCGGCCCTGCCGGTCGAGGGCGACATTGGTGGGATAATTAAACTGGCCCAGGGCATCGCCGCGAGCGCCGATGCGCTGAAGGACATCGCCGGCCGGCGAAAGCACGACGACCTGATGCGCTCCCACGTCGGCAACAAAGATGCGGCCGGTCTTGGGGTCAATCGCCATGCCGCAGGGGCGTTTGATCTGGCCCGAGGCGAGTTCGCCGGTGAATTTGCCGGTGGAATCGAAAATATAGATTGCCGCGGCCTGTGAGTCGGCGACGAAAAGCCTGCGGTTGGCGGCGTCGTAGGCGAGGCCGACGGGAGATTGCATGGGGCGGCCGACCGGGGCCCAGCGGGCGTAGGCGCGGGTGTCCAGGTCCATGACGTGGACGACATGCGCCGTGGTGTCGGCGATGAAGAGGCGCTGGTTGTTGTCGGTGCAGATCGCCATCGGGGTCTGAAGGGACTGTGCCGGCTCGGAGCCGAACAGCGC
>JBEKYH010000407.1:0-4709 GCA_049511115.1 Tepidisphaeraceae bacterium
CTGGCGAACATCGCAGTGAAACACCCCGGCCAGAGCCCGATCCCGGCGGGCGATCTGCCGCGCGTCGCGGTGGGGCTGGCCCAGCATTGGTTTGCCGCGACGGGCACCAGCACCGCCGCCGGCGTAGCGCCGCTCCCGCCGCCGGGAAGTCCGTGGAATGGGGTTTTGCCGGAGCAGCGCCGCGCGGCGGTTCACAATGCCGACGCCGATGCGGCGGGGAAGGTTCTGAGCAGCGTCAGCAATATTGAATTGACGCCGGGTAACACGATTGGCGATGCTCTCAAGGAACCGGGCGTGAGCCGTGCGGTGGGCGAATGGCTTGGCAGCCGTCCGGTGACGGCGGTGGATTATCAGGCCAATGCCCAGGGATTGACGGTGCAGGTGACACTCGCAGCCAGCGGGGCGGAGCTGTTCGACATTTTTCGAGCCGCTGTGACGGCCCGCAATGATGTTCCCCTTCCCAACGGCGTGGCCGCTTGGGCGATTGTGCGGAATCAATTCATTCACGACATGGCCCCCAGCATCGGCATCGCCAGCCCGCCGCCGGCGGTGGCCGCGGCACCGCTGATGATCTTCGCCCAGCCGCCGGATTGGGCCAATGGAATGGCCGACGCCGCGGGGAATGGCGGGCCGAGCAGCACGTCACTTCGCGCGGCGCGGGCCGCGGAGGCGGATGCGCTGGCTAAATTGCGGCAGCAGGTGATGGCGTTGCCGCTGAATCCCAATCTGACGATTGCCCAGGCGAGCGAGCATGACGAGCGACTGGCCAAGGCGGTGGACCGGGCCATCGCGCGCGGCGGGCAGCTTTATAAGACGGAATATCATCCCGATGGAGCGGTGGTCGCGCGGATGTCGCTGGATTTGCGGCTGGTCTGGTCGGCGGTGAATGAATCCGCCGCGGCAGGGCCGGGGCCGGCGGTGGGGCCGGGAAATAATGTGACGCCTGCGAGGCCGCCGGCTTCGGATGGCGTGCGGCTGCCTTAGGTAAATTCAAGAGGGTTTTGGGGCAAAGGTCGGAGCAGGGGCGCGTAGTGGCGGCAAAAGCCCCCCTCTCCAGCCCTCCCCCGGAAATACGGTTCGACTCAACTTCGCTCACCGCGGGCCGGGGGCGGGGGAAAGAGGGAAATCACGTCGCGCGTCGCGGCTTGTCCATAGAATCCCTGCCGCACTTCGAGTAAACTGATCATCATGCCGCCGCGATATCCTGTGAATGCCGCGAATAGTTCCAAGCCCATATTGCCGACACTGCGCGAGATCGCCGAGACGACCGGGGATTATCCCGTGGAGGCGTTTGAGTTCGTCCAATCCGGCTTGGCCTACGCCGTGACGCGCGTGCATGGCGAGAAACTGCCTGCGGGTCAGACGCGGCATGTGAGCGGGCAGCAGTTGTGCGACGCGCTGCGCGAATATGCTCTCGCCCGCTGGGGGTTGCTGGCCCGCCCGGTTTTGCGCGGGTGGGGGATCACGCAGACGCTGGACTTTGGCCGCATCGTTTTTGCGATGGTGAAAGCGGGCCTGCTGCGGACGACCGAGGGGGACAGCCTGGAAGACTTCCGCGGCGTGTTCGATTTCGCATCTCTCGACGCCGACTACCGGATCGAGTGCCGGATATGACATTGCCCGCCGGGGAGAGTGCGCCCAAGGAGGCCGATGATACGCCTGGCCCTGGCCAGGCGGTCGCGCCTATCGCCCAGCCGCCGGTTAAACCACGGCCGAGGATGCTTGCGTTTTTGATCGTTGTGTTTGTGCTGTGGATTGCGCTGTTGCTGGTGTTGTATTTTACGACGGTGTATCCGATGCGGCATCCGGCGGGGGGGTGAGGGTTGCGTTAGAGATATTTAAGCTCACCAGCGGAGTTTAAAAGACGCATGTCGAACCCAGACACGATACCAGATGGCTCGGTCGAACCGTTGCGGCGGCCGTCGAGGCGTTGGATTTGGGTGCTCGCGGCCGGGATTGTGACGACGTCACTGACGCTGGCTGCGCAAATGAGCCTGATTAACTACGACCATGGCGGCCTGAACATCATTGGACTCTATGCCGACGGCATCATACCGATCGGCGCGGGGCTGCTGGGAATGGTTTCAGCAAGCGGCTACGCGCTTGCGGCCTGGTTCCTTGGTTGCCGAATTGGTCCCCGGTTGCTGTGCGCGATTGGGATGCTGACGCTTCTGGCCTATTTTGGCATGCAATACATCGAATTTAAGGCACAAGGGCCGCTTGTTTTTAGTGACACGGGCCAGCCAGTGAGTTTCCTGCAGTATTATGATTTAACCACCAGAGCGCTTCATTTTGAAGATACGTCTTCCTCACGCCCGGCGGACGTGCCGCATCCAGCGCAGGAGGAAACGCCGGGGTTGGGACTGCTTGGGTATGGCGTCCGCGTTTTGGAGATCGCGGCATTTTCGCTGGGCGCCGTCGGAACGCCCATTATTGCTCTTCGCCGGAAGAGGTTTTGTGGCCCGTGCGAGCGATATTACACGACATTCAATCTCGCGGTTCTTCCGGCTAGCGTGCCGCTCAAAAAAGTCCTTGGAGTTTTTTCGCCCTCTAAAGCGGTGCTTGACGGCGAGCATGCCATCGCGGGCGAACAGGCTTTGGAAGTAGTGCAGTCGCTGGTGAATGCGCTGGAAAATAATGATCCATTCGAATTCAACCGCATTTGCGATGAGTTGCAGGCCGGTTCCCGCGCGGCGAAGAAGCTGCCGCGCCGCATCGCCTTGCTGCTAAGCCGATGCAGGCAATGCGGTCAGGCGGTTTTCCATCCGACGATGTATACGGGGATCGACGCGCGAAAGACCACCCGCAAGGAGGTCCTTGCGATGCCTCTCGATGCGGAGATTGGCGACGCCATTCGGCCGCGATTTTGATGGAGTGACGGGGCGATGCGTGAAAAAGCCTGGCGCGCCGGGTGTGCTTTGGAACTAACCTCAGGCGATTCCTGGCTGCAAAATCGCGCCGCAGCGGGCGAAGTGTTGGGCCTGATCCGCGGAGTAAGTCGCGCCGCGGAGATCGACGAGATAGAAATCGGTGCCTTCGACTTTGGCGCCGAGCAGGTTGGCGCCGCGGAGGCTGGCTTTGCGGATTTCTTCGGGGGGCTTGAAATGCTGCTCTAGATAATCGTCGGTGTAGAAGCCGGTGCGGGAGCCTTCGCTGGGGATGTCGCTGCCAACCAGGCCGCTGCGGGAGGAGCCCAGGTGGAAGCTGGCATGGGTGAAGTCGGCGTCGCGCAGGTCGCAGTTTTCCCAGTCGATTTCGGCCAGGCCGGTTTGGGAGAGGTTGGCCTCGCGGAAATCGCCGCCGTTGATTCGGCTGCCGGTGAATAGGGAACCCGTCAAGTCGGCAAGGTTGAAGTGCGCCGCGGGGAGTTCCAGTCCTTCCAGATTGCAGCCGCGAAGGCGAGCGAGGGCGAACGACGCGCCGCACCAGTTGGCCGAAGTAAGATCGACTTGATCAAGAAACGCGAAATTAAAGTTTGCCCGGCTGAAGTCCGCGTCATTCAATGTCACGTCCGAAAAGTGGGAATAGGAAAAATCCGCACTTTCGCATCGAGCGGCGGTTAAGTTGGCATGTTCCAGCTCGGCGAAACGAAGAATCGCATGGCGGAGATCGGCTGCCCACAGATTCGCATTGTTCAGCGAGGCTGCTCTCAACTTGGCATGGTGCAGATTTGCCCCCGTGAAATTGCCGATTGCCGCGGTCGCCTGACTCAGATCAGCCCCGCTTAAATCCGCGCCGGCGAAGTTCGCAAACATCAACAGGGTTTCGCGCAAATCAACTCCCGCCCAGCGAGCGCCTGCGAAATTGGAGTGGGACAGGATCAGCCGTCTTCCCTTTTGCGGACGCCAGTTGGGGTCCGCGGCGAATAGTACGCTGGCCGCCATTGGAACTGTGAACGCACGTGGCTCGCTGCTCAAGTGCCGCGTGAGACAATCCAGCGCCGCCGGCCGAAGGCTTGCGGATGCCGCGATCTCCGGAACCCGATCGGAATTCGCGCGATTCTCAAATAGCTTGGGCACGGTGCCTTCGCAGAGGCGATCCGTAATCCACTCGGCCACTAGGATTCGCTCAACGCCATCATGCCGCCACCAGCGCTGTTGCTCGGGAGTCAGCAGTTCCGTTTTCTGGTTCCACAGGGTCGAATCTCGCGACTCGCTGGGCGGAAATAGCTCGTTCACATGTCGCCGCAGAATTTCGCGTGAACCCACGAGCTTTGGATCGCCGGCCATTGCGTTCATGATGAGGGTCAGAAGCTGCGCGGAACCTTGGGCGATGGCGAGTGATCCATCGTTTCGCAAACGCGAAAGGACCGACGCGCATTGTTCGCGGTGGACGGCCGCCAGATATTCCATGCAGTCGTCCAAGGTCCAAGGCGAGAGTTCGATGGCCGCAACAGGCTTATACGGGTATTTGCTGTCGGCTGTCGTCAGGATCACCAACCTGGATGCGGTCGGGTCAATGGCCTCAAGAGGCAGATCGTTGTCGTATAACCCGACGTCCGCGTCGGCCGGCAGGACGGCGCGAAGGTAACGCAGCGCCGTCGTTTTGCCTCCGCCGGGCGGAGCGATGATGACGATGCGGCCGCGCGCGTTGGCTTGAATTCGCGGCAGGATGAGCCGGTCAATTGGCAAGCTGGCATGTGAGCCGGACCAGCGGCCGCGCGGGGTGACCGGGGGTCGCCAGGGGGAAATGCCGTCGCCTGGAGGTCG
>JBEKYH010000408.1:0-4703 GCA_049511115.1 Tepidisphaeraceae bacterium
AGGCCGCTTGCGGCGGCGCGAAACAGCGGAATTGCAACCCCCTATCTGGAAATGCTTTATGCCCTCTCAACCCTGCCAGGATAACCCTGATCCACTCAGGGTTTTCGAGGACGCATGTAAGAAACTCCAAATTAACCAGATTTCCCTTGATCCTTCATAAAACTGGTGTAAATTCGTGGTAGGAAAGTCAGACGGCCAGAGTGGGATGATTCAGTTCAGGGGTTAACCGGCGTCTGATTGGAGAGAAAGATGCATCGGACACACAGTTGGATTGCTCATTTCGGTTTGTGCGCCGCGGCCGCGGTGCTGGTTGCCAGCCTTAGTATTTTGTTCTTTGGCGCTCATGGTGACGGTGGCACTCTGCGGAATCTCGGGCCGGCCCAGATTCATGTCGGCCCGTCATTGGTACCTTCGGCGGGAGGCTCTCATGCCGAGTCTTCCTTTACCGGCGCCCGGGCCGACGCTTCCGACCGCTTTTAAGTCAAAATACGATCGCCGCTTCCGTCACTTCGATTTGATTGCCTCCCGGATCAATTAACAGCAAGCTTTCGCATCCTGCCCATAGACTGCGCTGACGAACGTAGGGCCTTTTGGCTTCGTCGAGGCGCTGGACAAGTTCACTTAATGACGGCACCACCACGCCCAGCGGCCGGTAGTCCTGCCGCGATGGCGGGCATTCCTGGATGTTGATGATGAGCCGCACATTGTTGGTGCGGTAGGAAATGGGATGGATGTGCGGATCGGGATTCTGGCTTGCCGCGGGTTCGCGCTCCATCTTCAGCAGGCCGACGTAAAACGCATCGAGTTGCTTTTCCAATCCAGCGGCGGCAATAAGCGTCACATCAGCGATGGCGACAAGCTGAACCGGCAGCGTCGGCGGCAGTTTGACGCGGCGGTCCTCGGTCAATTCGAATTCCGTGCTGGCTGGCTCCAACTCCATACGCCATAATACTACCCTGCAAAAGGGATTTTGGCATGATTGCGGCAAATTCACGCGCCGATCGTCAACTCCTGGTCGCGCCCGACGCCCTCGATTGGCAGGACGCGGACATGACGGCCACCTTCGGCGCGCAGGTTCCGTTTCGGCAACTCGATGACCATGCGCGTCTGTGGCTGCCCGTGGATTGCCAGGGAAATCCCGATGCGACGCTTGGGGAACTGGTGGCGAGGAACGCGACCGGGCCGCTGCGATTGGGGTTTGGAGCGTGGCGCGATTTGCTGCTGGGATGCCAATATTGCCAAGGCGATGGACGGCTGGTCTCCGCGGGCGGGCGAACGGTGAAAAACGTGGCGGGGTATGACCTGACGAAATTCATGGTCGGCCAGTCTGGTGTTTATGGCACATTGGCGACGATTACCACGCGCGTCTATCGCAAGCCGCAGGACGCGATTCTCGCGGAATTCGCGCCGGATCAGGCGATTTTCAATCGGCTGATCGCGACGCCCTGCCGGCCGCAGTGGGCGATGATTACGTCGGATTCGCTCATGTGCGGCTATCTTGGGGCGACGCGCAACATCGACTATTACCGGCAGCATCTACCCGAGTATCATCCTCGGAGAATTACGCGGCATGGGTTCGCCGAGGATTGCCGGTGGCGGAACGAACATTGGCGCATCACCGGCGAACATGCGTTGGAAATGCGCGCCAGTGTGCCGCCGATGAGAATCGCGGAGTTCGCGAAGTTGGCGAAATTGAACAATTGGGTGGCCGAGGCGGCGTTTGGAATTGTGATTGCCGGAGTGGAGCGCGAACAGATGGAAGGCATCTCTGACGCGGCGGTTTCTGTCGGCGGGCGAGCATGGTTCACTGAGGTCGGGACAAACGGCGGCGAGCCGCGGCTCGTGCGGTGCACCGCGTCGGCGGGCGAGGAGGCCCTTCTGCGGCGGCTGAAAGCGAACTTTGATCCGCGCGAACAATTGGCCCCCCTGCCGCGGATTGCCGGCGATGAGTGAGTCATTGCCTGTCCTGCCCCTGGATCCGCGCACGTATGACCGGGCGCTGGCTTGCGTGCATTGCGGCCTGTGCCTGGCGGTCTGTCCGACTTATCTCCAAACCGCGATGGAAGCCGACAGTCCGCGCGGGCGCATTCAATTGATCCGGGCGCTGGCCGACGGGGAAATCCCGGCCAGTGAGTCGGTGCGGAATCACCTGGACCTTTGCCTGGATTGCCGGGCGTGCGAGACGGCCTGTCCGAGCAATGTGGTTTATCACGAATTGATCGAAGCCTACCGGATCGGAATCGACGAAAGGTTCCCCCCGCCGCCACTGCATCGATTTTACCGGTGGCTTTGTTTTCACGTGTTAGTCCATCCGGCGCGATTGAAGCTGGCCTTGTTGCCAGTGCGATTATTGCAACGGATGGGGCTTTTGAAGTCGATCCCGCCCGGCCCGCTGTGGCCGAGCGAATTAACGGTGGCCAAACGCGTCAGCGGCAAACCGACCGTCGCGCTGTTTGCGGGGTGCGTGGGGAGCGTGATGTTTGATGCGCTGGGCCGGAAGACGGCCGAGCTGCTTGCGGCGTCCGGGGCGAGGGTCCTGGTCCCGCACGGGCAAGGGTGCTGCGGAGCGATCCATTATCACAACGCGGCGCGACTGAATGCAGAGGATTTGGCGCGGAAAAACATCGACGCCCTGCTGCTGGACGAGGTGGATTTTATCATCAGCACCGCGGCCGGCTGCGGGGCGATGTTGAAGGAATATGATCTGCTCTTGCGCGATGATCGGGTGTATACGAGGCGGGCCGAGCAATTCGCGGCCAAGGTGCGCGATGTCACGGAAGTTTTGAGTGAACTGACGCTGCCGGAGATGAAATACAAAGTCGAGTTGACGGCCACGTATCACGAGGCATGCCATCTGGCGCACGGGCAGAAAGTCCGCAATCCGCCGCGGCAGTTGCTCGCGAAGATTCCGGGATTGAAGCTGGCGCCGCTGAGCGAATGCGACGCCTGCTGCGGAGCGGCCGGGACCTACTTTCTGAGCCAGCCGGAGATGGCAGGGAAGCTGGCGGCGCGCAAGCTGGGGTTTATCGCCGCGACAAAGGCCCAGGTGTGCGTGGCGGGAAATGCGGGGTGTGCACTGCATTTGCAAAGGCAGGCCGCAGCGCGCGAGCAGGAGATAAGAATCGTCCATCCGGTGGATTTGATTCATGCGGCGGTGTTTGGAAGTAGCCCATAATCTGGCGATAATAGAATCGTGCCACCGCTGCTGCGGCGATATTTGCTGCGCTTCTTCCGCATTGTCGCGGCGATTTACATCGTCATCTGCATCATTGTGTATTTCGCGCAAGGCTGGCTTTTGTTTCCCGGCGCGTCGTCCCAGGGGACTGCGGAGGCGACGATTGAGCCGCTGCCTGGGTGTAAGCTTTTGAAATTGACTGCCCGTAGCGGCGAGCAGATCACCGCTCTTTACGGGCCGGCGCTGCTGCCGAATGGCTCGGACGATCCCGATGCGCAAAGCCGGCCGACGTTTGTTTACTTCTATGGCAACGGAGCGGCAGTCGCCTACTCTCTCTATGAGTTCAGCTTGCTTCGCAACTTGGGCGTCAATGTCCTGATGCCGGATTACGCGGGCTATGGAATGAGCGGCGGCAAGCCGACGGAGAAGAGCCTCTACGCGACGGCGGACGCGGCTTATGATTATCTGGTGAATCAGGGCGGTGTGAAGCCGGACAAGATCATCGCCGTCGGTTGGTCGCTGGGAGCGGGTGTGGCGATTGATCTGGCTTCGCGCCGGCCCGTGGCGGCCGTGGCGATATTCAATCCATTCACCAGCATCCCGGATATGGCCGCCAAAGTATTGCCGTGGCTGCCGGCGCGACTGATAGTGAGCTACCGGTTTGATAATCTCAAGAAAATCCGCGGGATTCATTGTCCGATTTTCATCTGCAATGGCCTGCAGGACCAACTGGTGCCGCCGGAGATGTCCGAACGGTTGGCCGCCGCGGCGGGTGGGCCGGTGACGCGCGTGAAGATTCCCGGGGCGGATCATAATACGATTTTTGTCGCGGATCCGGGGAGGGTGGGGGAGGGGTTGAAGGGGTTTTTGGAGACGGTGCAAACGGCGAATCGATGAAATTTTTGGCACTCATCCCGCTTTGGCGAGCATTGCTTTCACGCCGCGGCTGAATAACTCGGAACGGGTAAGTCTTTGTCGCTGGGCAAACGCATCGGCGTCCTCGAGTAATCCGCGCTCGATGCTGATGAGCACCCGCGTGGCGCCGCGCCCGATGCGCGGGCGGCCGCCTTTGCGCATGGCAACTTCCCAAAGCTTTTTCATGCGCGGGCTCAACGGCTTCGATCCGAGCGCGACGTTTGGATCGTCGCAATCGTTGTAGACGGCTTCCTTCTGGGTGGCGGAAAGGGCCGCGAACTTTGCGTAGGGCGAGGGGACTCTCTTGGCTGGTTTCATGGCTGCCTTCTTCGCAATCTCTTAACTTCACGTTTGGTCAGCGGCCTGGCATGGATGACGTACAATGTCCCGTCATCATCAGGCAAATAGATGACCTGCACAAATCTCCCGCCTCCCCCGCGACCCATGACAAGCAACTTGTCGTCGCCAATCTGCTCGGGAAAAGGCGCGCGGGCGCGACGAACAACTGCCTCCGATTCTGCCGGTGAAACGCCGTGCCTGGTCGCGTGCTCCAGGTTCCATGCATTCCACCGGAATTCGATCATCCGAGGTTAAATATATACAAAACCAATTT